>NZ_CP060827.1 GCF_014489615.1 Streptomyces genisteinicus | reverse complement strand
TGTCGACTGGGCGTGATCCGGTTCGCCGCTGTGGAGTGCTCGAGACCCCGGGGCCGTGATGGCCCCGGGGTCTCGTGTGGCACGTACTCAGCAGCCTCGGTTCGAGCGAACCGAGGCTGCTGCTCAGACGGTCCAAGGGGTCTCAGGTGCCCTTCGGCGGGCGGCAGGTGCATGTGGAGGACTGCGCCGTCACCGGGCCGCGCACCCGCCGGGCCACGGAGGACGAGGCGCGGCGATGGACGGTCGAGGTGGGAGCGTGCCAGTTCTGCCGGCCGGACGCGCTGCTGGGCGTGCTGGAGTAGGCCGAGCGGCAGCCGCGTCGGCACCCACGACATCCTGCACCGCCCCTGATCGGCCCGGCCTCCAGCCGGTCGGGGAGGGCTTGTTCGCCTGAGCCAGGGGCGGACGGTCACCGGCCCCGGCCCGAGGTCTTGGCCGGGGCGGCCTGCTGCCGGTGCGCGGGCACGGCGGGGTCCGCGGGCGCGGCCTGACCGGGCGCGGCGGCGGTCGGGGTGGTGGTGGAGCGGGAGCGGGCGGCGGTGGCGGAGGCGCGGGGGCCGTCGGGGACCGGGGCGCCGGGCGGGGTGGTCAGGGAGGTGAGGGTGGCGGTGACCAGGCGGCCCGTGAGGTTCGAGGACGAGCCCTGCCGCCAGGCGCTGTTGTCCCTGAGTCCGGCTTTCAGGCGGTCCCGGAGCCCTTGTTCTCCTTCCGGGCCGCGGGCGATGTCGGCCATGCGGGCCGCGAGCAGGGGCCAGGCCCGGGTACTGACCAGCAGGGCCGTGTCCCGCTCGGAGGTGACGTACTCCTGTGTGAGCGACACCAGCCGGCTGTTCGCCGCGGTCGAGACGCCGAGCTGTTCCAGGGCTGCGGACCGGTCTGACAGGTCCAGGTCGTTGGGGACGGCGAGGCCTTGGGTCAGCGGCCCCCACATCGCGCGGGCGTCCGCGCTCACCGCCACCGGATCCGCAGCCGGGGCCGGATCGGGAGCAGCGGGGGCGGGGGTGGCCTCGGGCCCCGCGGGCGCGGCGTACGGGTTCGGGGCGGGAGCGGGGCGGGCGGCTGGCACCCCGGCCGCCGGTGCAGCGGCCGGTGCGGCAGCGGCGCCGGGCTGGGCCAGGAGGGCGGCGACGTCGCCACCCTGCTGGTCGAGGTGGGCCATCTTGGCGGCCATGTCCGGCCAGGCCGGGGAGGACAGGATCGCGTCGCGCACCAGGCCCTCGGGCATCGTCTTCGTGAGGAGGTCGGCCCACCGGTCGGTGCCCGCCGCGCTGACCTGGTTGGCTGCCACCGCCTGGTAGACGGTCTTGGCGGCCTGGCCGAGCTGGGGGAGGAAGAGGTTCAGGTCGACGCCGGCGCGCTGCAGCAGGACCATCTGCACCGCCATCGCGGGCCAGTCCTTCCCCGCCATCAAGTCGGCCAGCACCCGGTCGTCGAGGAACGGGCGCAGCGCGTCGGCGGCCCAGCCCGGGGCGAGCTCCTCCTCCCCCTCGGCGAGCTCCTCCTCCTCGCCCTTGCGGGCTTTCTGGGCGGCGCGGCGGACGGCGTCGGAGATCGTCATCATCAGCCGGAAGGCCGCCGCGGCGGTCTGGGCTGCTTCGGCGAACGGGTCGACGGCGGCGGGGTCGGGTGCGGGGGTGGACACGATCGGGGCTCCTTGCGCGCGGGTCAGCGGGACTTGGCCGGGCCGGTCTTGGGCGGTCCGGGAGCACGGGGCGGCACACCGGTAACGGCACCGGGCCCGGTCGGGCCACGGCCCGCCGCCCGCGACGTCCTCGCCGTACGGGCCGGGCCCGTACGGGCGGCCGAGTTGTGCAGGGCCGTCGAGAGACAGCCCATGGCGACGGCGCATCAGGAACCTACAGGCCGGCTCTGGCGAGGAGGGCTTCCGCCTGCTTCTCGGTGAGCACGGGTGGGGCGGCGGCCGGTGCGCGGCACGTGTGGCTGCGGTACGCCAGGAGGAAGATCTCGGCCGGATCCTCCGTTGTCAGTGTGGACGTGAGCAGCTCCCGCAGTGCTGGCGGAGTGTCCGCGCGGCACGCGATGTCGTTGCGAACGAGGATGTCCGGGTCCTCGGCCAGCAGGTCGCGGAGAGGTGCAGGGAGCTCAGGATGAGCGGCAACGGCACTGCGGACACGCGGATCCGGATCGCGGGCCAGTTCCGGAGTCGGGGGTGAGTGCCTCGCGGCGGCGGCGCGTGTCAACGGGTCTGCGAGGAGGGCAGGCAATAGATCAAGGGCCGGAGACCAGTGCACGAGTGCCGCCCGGCGGACGCCCGGTTCAAAGTCCGTGAACAAGGCCCGGCGCACGGCCTCCGGGGCGTTGCGACAGTGCTGGGGGATCCACTCCCGCACGCTGGAGTCTGGGTCCTGCGCGAGACGGGTCATGAGTTCAGTCGGCAGGTGCTTGTTCATCGTCAGGAACGAGCGCACCAGGGGCTCCGGATCGTCGGCCAGGCGAGCCAGCAGTCCGGGTGGCTCGTCGGTCGCGCTGGCGGCGGCCGCGCACCGAACTGCCGGTTCCGGATGCTCCGCCAGGCGGGCCTTGGTCGAGGCCGGCACCCAGTGGTTGGCGGCGAGCGACCGCGCGGAGCCGAGTGCGATGATCTCCTCGATCTGTTCCTCGGTCAGATCCCGACGCTGCAGTGCCGCCCTGCGGCGAGCCACTGGATGCTGGAGAAGGCGCCTCACCATGGGGGCGGGGAGGCCATCCTGGACTGCCAGCGCGCCAAGTTCAGAGTCCAGGTCCATGGACCGCAGGGTAAACCGACGCACCGTGCTGCCCATAGGCAGTCGCCAAGGTCCCGGATCGTTGCCGCTGCATTTGGCAGTTGTTCTCCGCAGCGGCGCACCCTACGGGGACGACCAGGAAGATCAACAGTCACTCAGCGTGGACCCTCCACAGAACCCGTGCCAGAGCCCCTAGAGATGAACGAAGCCAGCCAATGGGCTGCACCGCGTGACGCCCTGTCCCGTACGATGGCGATGTCTACGCCGGACGTGGTGTACATATTTCTCTGTGGCCACGGTGGGCGTGAGGGCAAGCATCCCGGGGCGGCTACCCCGGGACACAGGCCTTTCACCGTGCCGCGGTCAGCGGGCCCAGCCGTGTACGCATCGGCTGGGCCCGCTGTCATGCGTGCCTGCCGTACGTCTGGAACCGCGTCCGTGCGTCACCGCACGTACCGCAGCACTTCCTGGATGAGCACCGGCAGCACGGCGGCCCCCCAGCTGATCAGCAGGACCGGCCAGTACGGCGGGCGCTGAGGTCTGTTATTGGGCACTTCGGCTTTCGGGTCTTCCATGACCCCTCCTTGACCGTTCCAAGTCCCGAGGGAGACCTCGGGGTCACCGACCAGGTGTCGGCAACGATGTTGAGGAACTGCTCAGGTGAGGCTGCGCCCAGCTTAAAGGACCCTGCGGCCAACTAGGCGACGTGAACCACAAGTTCTGGGCGGTCGACACAATCCAACCACTAGATCTGGGGTTGGCCGACGAAACGCTCTCGGCGCGTGTCGCGCGTGTCGGGCGGATAGGGAGCTGCAGCGTGCACCAGCGCGCGCAGGCGAACGGTGGGAGCGACCCAGGAGGCGAGCAGCACGCCCGGACGGAGGTCCTTCGTGCACCCAGCGCCTACGGTCATCCCGGCCGTTCGCACGAACACCCTCATGAACGGGCACCTCAAGGAATCCGCACTTTCTCACTCGAACGTGCGTTTGGCGCAACCTTTCGAAAGCTACTACCGATGTCCAGCTAGGGAGACCATTCGAGAAGGGCCGACGTGACCACCACCGCTGACAGTGCCGCCCTCGCCGCTCAGGACCGCTCCCAGAACCGATACGAGCCGGTGCATGCCATGAATGACGCAACCACGACCCCGGAGGGCCCCCAGCCCACCCGCTCGCTGCCCGGCAGGCCCCCGGGCATCCGGGCCAACAGCTCCGGACTCACGGACCGGCAGCGGCGCGTCATCGAGGTGATCCGCGACTCCGTGCAGCGCAGGGGATACCCGCCATCAACGCGCAACATCGGCCAGGCGGTCGGCCTGTCCAGCACCTCCTCCGTCGCCCACCAGCTCATGGCCCTGGAGCGCAAGGGCTTCCTCCGCAGGGACCCGCACCGCCCCCGTGCCTACGAGGTCCGCGGATCCGACCAGCCGAGCACCCAGCCCACGGACACCACCGGCAAGCCCGCGGCCCCCTACGTGCCACTCGTCGGCCGCACCGCCGCCGGCGGCCCGATCCTCGCCGAGGAATCCGTCGAAGACGTCTTCCCCCTCCCCCGCCAGCTCGTCGGCGACGGCGAACTGTTCGTGCTCAAGGTCATCGACAGTGTCGACCTCCAACACTGCGTCGATCGCGGCCGGCGACCGCAGGGCCTGGTTGCGGTCGGTGATGCACCAGAAGTCCGGCAGCGAGGCCCGCAGACAGCTGCCGTACCGCGCGTTGGCCAGCCGAGGATCAAGCACACGGCGACGACGCCCCCGGTCCCCCGTGGCCCGCACCAGCCGCCCGGCGCCCTGGGCCATCAGCAGCGCCGCGTGCGTCGCCGCGACGGCCATGAAACCGTTGCCCCCCGGCCTCCTCCACCGCCTTCTGCCACGCGCTCATCAGGGGGTCGTCGGGCCGCGGGAACGGAATCCGGTCCATGACCACGAGCTGGCAGCTCGGCCCCGGCACGTCCACGCCCTGCCACAGCTACAGGGTGCCGAACAGGCAGGTCTGCGGATCGGCCCCGAAATTCCTGATCAACTCGCCGACTCCGGGTAGTCGAAAGGGGAACCGATGTTCCGCTCCCCGTCCTTCCGTTCGTTCGGACCCCCAGGGGCGTCCACAGGGCAGCGCTAGACTCCTTTTCTACAGGCGCTCACTGAGCAAGGGAGGAGCACAGCATGCGTTGCCCTTCGTGCTCCGCTCCCACTTACATCGTCGCGCGTCGCGTCGATGTCGATGGCTCAGAGCTGCGGCGCCGACAGTGCGTAACCTGCGAGAGCCGTTTCACCACCCGGCAGGCCCTGGTGCTCGTTGCTTCTCAGCGATGCGGGGTGCACGAGCCGTTCTCGCGGCACAGCATCATGACCCGTGCCCGCAGCGCTGTCCAGCATCAGACCCGAGCAGACGATGCGCGAGCACGGCGCTGCCGATCCCGGCGACAGCTACCCGGAACGCCTCATCATTCCGGTGTTCTCACACGCCGACTGCCCAGCTCCGGCACCTGCGACACAACGCCCCATGTGCCGGGGTCGGCGTCGGGCCGGGACTGACCCAGCACCCTTCTGTCCATTTCTTCTCCACGAGGGAGCGCGGTGCGCTTCCCGGCCCCTTTGGGCGCACCCGTGTCTTCATGTGGCCTGTGATTCAGGACCTATTCATCAGCACGCTCAGCGGTGCCCTTGTCGCGATGGCCGACGCTGCAGGACGGGCACTGCGCCGGCGTCGCGCTGAGCGCCTCGCTGAAGGGGAGCGGCCTCGACCCGAGCTGGGCGGTAACGAGTAGGCCGCTATCTCTTCAGGTAGTTGTCCGCTGTCCTGTCCTGCCCTGATTGCTGTTCACGGCAGATCGTCCTCGCTGAACACCCGGCTCGACGGCTGAGGTGGTGCTCGCCAGCCACACGGGACGGCGCCCAGCAGCAGGCCGTCGGCCGCGAGGTCGGCGTCCGCGGTGATCTGGGCGCCGGGGAAGGTCGGTCCGCCCGGGCAGTCCTTGGCCCGGGTGCGGGTGCGGAGCGTCTCCAGAGGGCTGGTGGTGGCCAGGTAGAGCTGGTGGACGACGTCGTCGACCATGTCCTGGTGCGGCAGCTCCAGGACATGGTCGAGGGTGAAGCCGACGGGATCCTCCATGGCGGCGAGGTGGAGCGGGGTGTAGGTGAATCCGTAGGAGTTGCGGGCCATCACCTGGTACCAGGCCGCGGCGAGCAGCATGCGGGCCAGATGGGCTTCTTCGTCGTGGGTGCGGTCCATCGGCAGCCCGCGGCTGTCGAGGTCCAGGGCGCGCACGGTCTGGGTGAGGCGTGCGGCCAGTTCGTTGCCAACCGCGCGCATGCGCAGCCCTTCGCAGCCCCAACCGAGCCAGCCGGTCATATCGATCCCGGCCTCCGAGGCCAGGTCGACGGGCGCGGCAGCGGTGAAGGCGAGGCGCAGGCGTTGATCGATAACGGTGCCGACCGTGCCGGGCCTCGGTGCCGACCCCAGGCCCTGGCAGCAGGACCTGGTCGCTTCGGTGCTGGGCGCGGAAGGACTCGCGCAGCGGCCGGGGGCCGGCCGACAGCTCTCGGTCCAGGAACCGGCGCAGCGGGGTCCGAGGACCGTGCAGCCCCGACGTCAGGCTCATGTGCGGAGCACCGCCCTTGCTGAGGAGGTACCGCCCAGCGGGGCGGTAAAAGTCGTCAGGCAGGACGCTATGAACACGCGCTGACACCGTGTCGCCACACGAAGGACATGCGAGGCGCCGAGGGCGCAGGATTCACCACGGCGAAGGACGACGCACCAGCAAGCGCCCGCCGCAGCCGTCACGGGCAGGCGTCACGCAGTGACGCCTGCCGAGCGCGAAACGGCGGCGCCAGGCCCTGGTGCGGCAGCGCAGTGAGCAGCAGCGGCTGTCCGCTCGCTTCCGGGGCTGGAGCGGGGCGTCGCTCGCGTACCAGGTGCGGTTGCACTCCGGGCAGCGGGAGCGGGGCCAGTGATGGCGTCGCCAGGCGTGGACGTGATCCGGGGGCAGTACGGCTTGAGAGGTCGGCTGCTCCAGGCCCCAGAGGCGAGACGGCATGCTGCCGGCGGCGGATCACGGGGGCGACGATGCCGTGCTGACGCCCCGGCTTCGGCCGGGCTGGTGGGGGTCGCCGGGTGATGGTGGAGGGTGGCCGCATCCCGGACGGGATGCGCCACCCTCACTTCGTGGGCCCGCGCTGGAACACGGGCCCCCCTGTTTTGTGGTGCAGCCACTACGCCAGGGATCGCTCCGCGCTGCGGCGGAACTAGCGTCGCCATGAGGGTGGCATCGCCGCCGCTCCAAGGCAACGCCCCGCTGGACGGAATTGAATCAAGGGATCGGGTTTACCCCTCCTGAGCTGCGATTTTCCTTAGGCGCTTGTCATACCGGCCACCCGTTCGCCCCCCTGTGGGTGTCGCCTCTCGGACGGGTGCGCATCAACCGGGCCCGCCGCGTCGGAACGGATTGTGATCGCGGGATTACTGGTGAGAAGATCCCACCGGTTCGGCGCTCAGGGTCTGGAAGCCCTGCCGGATCACGTTGGTGCAGCCGTCATCAGTCGCGCGTCCCGCCGTGGAGGCGCGACTGGTGCACCTGACGAATCGTCACTACGAAAGGGAAGTAGTCCTGATGCGCAAGCACACACCCCAGCCCGAGGGGCCCCGCCCCGGGGACCGGCCGCTCACCGGCCGCGAGATCGTCGTCGTGGTCGTCATCATGGTGCTCAGCGCCGTGCTGACGATCGCGGGACTGCCGATGTTCGGCATCGCCGAGCTCCTCGGCGGCTCCGCGTTCGTCGCCCTGCGGCTGATGCGCTCCGGCCCCGCGGTCGCCGGGCCGTAGCCGAGCTGCCGTGGGCCGGCCCGAGAAGGCCGTCACCGCGTCGAACCGCCAGCTGCGTGCGCTGGTGCTGTGGCTTCGTGCCCAGCGCCGGCGCCGGGGGCTGACCTACACGGCGATGGCCAACAGCATCGACAACAAGATCACCGCGTCCGTGCTCTCCCGGGCCGCCAGCGGCGCACGGGTCCCCTCCAGGGCCGCGGTCGAGGCGTACATCGAGGCGTGCGGCGCCACCGCCGAGCTGCCGGAGGGGCTGCGGCTGTGGAAGGCGGCGCGCGCCGCCGAGCAGCAGCAGCGGCGGGGCGAGGAGAACGAGTTCGAGGACCTGGCGGTCGAGCTGGACAAGCTCCTGCACCCGCTGCTGATCGAGAACCCGGGGCAGCTGCGCCGGGCGATGGTCCGGCTGCGCGAGGAGGACGGGCAGCCCTCGCTCGCCGAGCTGCAGGAGCGTGCCGGAGTGGACGAGCAGGGCCGGCGTCGTCTGCCCAAGAGCAGCCTGGGCGCGATCCTGAGAGGTCGCGCGGTGCCGACCCGGGTGCACATGACCGCGTTCCTTCAGGCCCTGCGGCTGTCGCGGCGCAAGGTGAGCGAGTGGGAGAACGCCTGGGACCGGGTGCACGGCCTTGCGGGCCCCGTGCCTGCGCCGCGGCGCAGGCACGGGGCGCACCCCATGCCCGAGCGGGTCCTGGGCGGTGAGGAACGAAGAGCGCGGCGCCCGGCCCGGCAACGGCCGCTGCCGGCGCTGTCACTGTCGGTGCCCCAGGCCGACGCCGCCAGCCTCATGTTCATGTACGCGATGGCGACTTCGGAGGAGATCATGTACACCGACACGCGTATCACCAGGCGCCTGGCCCCTCCCGGCGCGCGGCCCCGCCTTCCCGGGCCCTTCGAGGCCCTGCCCCCGCTCGGACAGACCGGAGCGGGCCTGCCGATCCGCGCACCCCGCCGCTACCCACCCAGCGCACCCCCCGCCCCCGGTCGCGGCCTTCTGCCGGCACCCGGCACAGTCCCGCGCCACAGCCGCTGACCCCGCCCGCGGGAAGACACGAAGCCGCCGCCCTGCCAACGGTCCCGGGACTGCCGGATATCCGGGCGCTGGACTCCGGGCCTGCGGAGCCAGACGTCCGCAACCCCGGCGCTCTCCCCAGCGAGCAGCCGAGGGCCGAGGCGGGCCTGGAGCGTCCTGCCCGCACCGGGTGGCTGGAGGCGTTCGAGGACGGCGACGGCGCGGGCAGCGTGGGCACCGATGATCCAGGCGGCGAGAGTGCCGACAGGTTCGTTCTCGCCCTTGAAGGCGAGGGCTGGCGATGGTCCATCGGTAGAAGTGGCCGGAGCCGTCGAGGAGGGTGCGGGTGCTGCGGGGCGCAGGTGCTGGATTGCCGGCGGAAGGAGGTTATTCCGACCGTGCACCTATTCCCCTTTCAGGCATCATTCTGGTGCTCGCCGACTCATCCGAGCCGGTTCGCACCACTGTCGCGGTAGTCCTGACCGGGTTAGACGCTCAGGCCCGCGTGATCACGCGTTGATTGCGCGCCCCCGGTCCTCGTAACAGCTGACAACTCAGTACATCTTCGCGGTCATTGCACTAGCATCACTTCGCATGAGCCTTGCAGATCGGCAGAGAATCGCGTTGTTGGAGTGGCTGGAAGAGCTGGTACATGACTCCGATTCAGAAGTGGTGGATGCTGGGACGTGGGCGATACGCAATGGCGTTCCGGAAGCGGAACTGCTGCCTCTGATGCACAGCCTGGTGGATGGCGGATTCCTGAAGGACCTTGTGGTTGATCAGGGCTGCTGGGTCTCGCTCACCCCTGCCGGCATCGCGGAAATTCGGTCCATTCAGGCAAAGCGTACGAACCGCTTAGATCGCAACATCTATGCACGGAACGTGATCCTTCAATGGCTCTACGACCACGAAGAGGAGCAGGTTCGTTCCCTTGCCGAGATGATCAATGATCCTCAAGTGCACTTCTATGGGGACCCTTTGACGAGTGACGAGACAGGGCGGGCGTTTTCTTACCTGCGCGAGCAGTCCATGGTCAGGGCAAGGAGAGCTTTCGGCGGAGATATTTTGACTCCAAGGATCACGGCCCGTGGCATCGCATGCGTGGAAAGTGGGAAGACCGTGGCAGACTTCACCAACCCGCAGCACAGCGGCGGAAACGTCTACAACACGTACCTGCCGAACGCGCAGGGGGTCATCGTGGGCGAGCAGCAGAACTTCACCCAGAACAACAACGCTGGCATTGATCCGAGCGCGTTTATCCGGCTCGCGGGATACCTCGGACAGGTGAGCGCGACGCTCGGGCTGGAAGACTCCGAGCGGATCGAGTTGGAGCGGGCGGCCCAGGAACTGCATGCCGCAGCCACGTCCACCTCCCCCGAGCCAGGCCGACTACAGGCGCTTACGAGCCGCATCGTCGAGGGACTGACCGATGCCGCGGGCACGGTCGCCGGACAGATCGCTCTCCAGATGGGGCAGGATGCTCTGGGCTCGCTGGGGTGACAGGAGCTCCACGCGAAGGGACGTCGGACTCCTCCACGGTGGCCCGCACTCTCCACTCGTTCACAAGTTGTGAGTGCGCAGGCTGTGAGGCCGGGCGTTGCTGGGAACGAGCACACGTGAGTTCGGCAGCTGCGTATACGGTGACCGGCGGATCCCTTCTGCTTCTGCCGGCGCCCGGGCAACTCGTTGTAGCGGAAGTCCCGCTGGCTGCTGCTCAGGTGACGCCGAGGGCCGCGTCGGCGCCGCAGTGCGAACACGCCTCGACGCCATCAGCCGCAGCCCGGGCCGCCACGTCGCGCGTGACCGCGTGCACGCGGGTGCCGGCCATGCGGCAGCCGCCGACATGGACATAGAGACGGGGCCGGTCGGCGCCGATACCGGTCCCGACCACCCAGTCCGGCACCAGCGGCGCGGCCGCGGCACCCCGGCGGCGCTCCACGTCCCGGCGCTCCAGGTCGGCGATGCGGTCCCGGACGCGCTTGAGGGACAGCTGGAGCCACAGCTCCAGGACACGGAGCCGGTCGGCGTCCGCAGGCAGATCCCGCACCGGCCGACCCGTCGTCATCCGGCGTGCCGGTAGGTGGCAGCGGGGCCGGCGCCGGCCTGGTCGAGGGCGCTGGCCATGCGGTCCGCGGGACCGGTTCGAGGGCTTCGTGGGAAGGAGGCTGCTGGTGTGTCCGGCTCGCAGGCGTGGTGCGGTCTGGGCGGCTTCCGGGCATGGCTGCTGCACGGCCCCGGCCGACATGGAGAACCGGCGCAGGTACCGAACGTGCTGCGGCCCCCTGGCGCGATGCCTGGGGGCCGCTGATCTGCACGAGTCCCGTGGGGTCTTGACGACCCGTGCAGGCACCGTGCTCAGCGCTCCCGGTGCTGACGGGACACGGCTTCCTTTATGCGGCCGGGTGGAGTTCGGCGCGGCCGAACAGCAGGGCGTAGCCGGTGGGGAGGCGGGCCAGGATGCGGGTGATCAGGTCTTGGCCGGCGTGGGCGTTGACGGCGGCGAAGACGGAGCCGGTGTCCCAGCGGGTGGTGGCCAGGGAGGCGCGGGAGCGGGTGGCGAGGTCCTTGACGAAGGCCCAGCCGGTCAGCGGCTGGGTGTCGGGGATCTGTGCGGTCAGCACGCGTGCGGCCTCCAGGGGCAGGCAGGCGGCGAGGTCGGCGCGTTCGTCGCCTGTCAGCTGCCGGCCCAGTCCGGCGAGGACGAGGCGGACGGCTTCGTCGGCCCGCTCGCGGGTGGGGTAGGCGCCCTCGTAGCGGACCTTTTCCAGCATCTGCTCGTACGCCGCCGTGTACTGCTGCTCCTGTTCAAGCGGTACGCGCACGTCGGTGATCACTGCTGCATGCCTTTCGTCAAGCCTTAACGGTGGTGCCCGGACGCTGCGGCACCGGTACGGGTCAGGTGGGTTGGGGGCGGCCGAAGAGAAGGTCGTAGCCGGCGGGGAGCTGGAGCAGGATCTGGCTCAGGAGGTCCTCGTCGGCGGCGTCGGCGACGGTGGAGAGCACGGCGCTGACGTCCCAGGTCGCCGTTGCTTCGGTGGCGCCCTCGATCCACGCGGAGGTCGCGCGGACGAACCGCTGCGGGGTCAGCGGTTCGGCGCTCTGGAGCGGGTTGAGCAGGATCAGGGCGTAGGCCTCCGGCAGGCGGGCCGCGAGGTGCGCGCGGACATCGCCGTTCAGATGCGCTCCGAGCAGGGCGAGGACCACACGGGCCGCCCGTTCGGCTTCCTCCGCCGTGGCGTACTCGCCGCGTTCGCGGACCTGGTCGAGGAAGGCTTCGCGTCGCCACACCATCGCGTCCACCCCGTTTGTCTCTGCGGACTGTTCGAAGGGGGGTGCGGAGGGCGGGAGGAGGGGGATATCAGGTGCCCGGCCCTCCGCACCGGTCCGGCTGGTGTCAGCCGGAGATCTCCTTGCGGCCGGAGCCGACGCCGATGGAGATCTTGCGGGGCTTGGCGCGCTCGGCGATCGGGATCCGCAGAGTGAGCACGCCCGCGTCGTAGTCGGCCTGGATGTGCTCCGTGTCCAGGGTGTCGGCGAGCACGATCTGGCGGGAGAAGACGCCCAGCGGCCGCTCGGACAGCTCCATCTTCACCTCGTCGGCCTTCGCCGCCGGCCGCCGCTCGGCCTTGACGGTCAGCATGTTCCGCTCGACGTCGATGTCGATCGCGTCCGCGCTCACGCCGGGAAGGTCGAAGGCCACCACGTACTCGTTGCCCTCGCGGTAGGCGTCCATCGGCATCGCTGACGGCTTGGACCAGGTGCCCGGTCCCATCAGCTGCTGCGCCATCCGGTCCAGCTCACGGAAGGGGTCAGTGCGCATCAACATCGTGAAACACCTCCAGCAGGTTCGAGCGGTTGCTGCCAATGCGCTGCACTGACACCGTTGTAACATGTCGTCCAATGGATGACAAACATGATGTCGTTGATTCGATGACTTACCGAGGAGGGAAGTCCGTGACCGCAGCCGAAAGGCCGTCCCCGACCCGTGCCGACGCCCACAGCCCGGCGTCGTTTCTCGCAGCCGCTGCGGCTCTTGCCGCCGTCGACGACGCGCTGCGCGATGCGCAGCACGAGAGGGCCGATGCCTCCCGGCCCGGTCCTGAGCAGGCGCTGGCATCCCTGATGCTGCTGCGGCAGGTGCGCGAGCAGCTCGCCGGATGGGAGACCGGGCTGATCGAAACCGCCCGCGACGCCGGCGCCAGCTGGGCCGACCTCGCCCGCCCCCTCGGCGTCGCCAGCCGCCAGGCCGCCGAACGCCGCTACCTGCGCGGCCGCCCCGGCCCCGCTGGCGCCACCGGCGAACAGCGCGTCACCGCCACCCGTCAGGCGCGCGCAGCGGAACGCGCAACCGCCACCTGGGCCCGCGCCCACGCCGCCGCCCTGCGCAGCCTCGCCGGCCAGATCACCGCACTCCCCGACCTCCCGACCGCGGCCCGTCGCCCACTCGGCGAACTCCACACGGCCCTCGCCCACGACGACCCAGCCGACCTCATCGCCCCCCTGGCCGCCACCCGCCCGCACCTGGCCACCAACCACCCCGACCTCGCCGCCCAACTCGACAGCCTCACCCCTCCCGACCTCTCCACCGCATAGCAGAAGGACCACCGAATCGCCGGTCAGGGTGACCGGCATGCGGGGCGGCGCGCAGAAGTCCCCACAGACGGCGTAAGCAGGCTGCCCAGACGGCGACGGTGTGCCCTGCACCGCCTGCCGGCCACCGCGCCACGCTGTTCGCCGCCGACCATGTCAACGACCTGCCCGCAGCACGTCCGAAGATCGACTGGCCTGCTGCCCGTTGGTCAGGTGATGCCGAGGGCCGCGTCGGCGCCGCAGTGCGAACACGCCTCGACGCCATCAGCCGCGCCCCGGGCCGCGACGTCGCGCGTGACCGCATGCACGCGGGTGCCGGCCATATGGCAGCCGCCGACATGGACGTAGAGACGGGGCCGGTCGGCGCCGATACCGGTCTCGACCACCCAGTCCGGCACCGCGGGCGCGGCCGCGGCACCTCGGCGGCGCTCGACGTCCCGGCGCTCCAGGTCGGCGATGCGGTCCCGGACCCGCTGAAGGGAGAGCTGGAGCCACAGCTTCAGGACGCGGAGCCGGTCGGCGTCCGCAGGCAGATCCCGCACCGGCCGGCCCGTGGTCATCCGGCGTCCCGGTAGGTGGCGGCGGGTCCGGCGGTGCAGGGCCCGAACCGCTGGTTGAGCTGGTCGATCGCCTTCTCCGCCGTCAGCCGGTGCGCACGCTCGGGCTCGAACGACAACTGCTCGGCGACGGCGGTCGCGGCCACCAGGTCGTCGCAACGCAGTGCCAGGCCCCGCACCCGGGCGCGCTGGAGGCCGAGGGAGGCGAGCAGGTCGTAGGCGAGGTCGCGCAGGTCGTCGGTGTGTGCCGAGGCGCCGAGCGGCAGCCGGCGGCTGCGCTCGACCTGGCTGCCGCCCGCGAAGACCACGGTGAGAGTCAGCGCGCGGGCTGCCTGCCGGCGGCCGCGCAGCCGTTCGCCGAGCTCGACGGCGAGGGACAGCGCCACGGAGCGCAGCAGTTCGGGGGCGAGGGTGTCGGCCTGTAGGCGGCGCTGTGCGCTGGTGCTGCGGGGCAGGTCGGTGGCGACGACCGTGCGGTGGTCGATGCCGCGGGCCCGCTCGCGCAGCAGGCGGCCGGCGCGGCCGCCGACGAGCCGCTGGGCGGTGGCTTCGGGGAGGTGGGCGAGCAGGCCGATGGTGTGGACGCCGTAGGAGGTCAGGGTGCGCTCCTGCGCCGGGCCGATCCCGTCCAGCGCGCGGACGGGCTGCGGGTGCAGCCAGCCGGTCACCTCGTGCGGGTCGACGACGAGCACTCCCCCTTCCCCGGCGGCGTTGGTGGCGGCCGCGCGGGAGGCCATGGCCGCCACCGACCATGACGGGCCGACGCCCACGAGCAGCGGGACGCCGCTGTGGGCGAGGACCCGGGTGCGCAGCATCCGCGCGAGGTCTGCGGGGCCGCGCCGGTGGTAGCGCAGGCTGCCGGTGGCGTCGGCGATCAGCGCGGCGGGCGGCAGGACCTGGACAACGGGGGTGACGTCCTGGGCCATCTCGATCACCTGCTGGTACGCGGCGGGGTCGATATCGCGGGGGCACCTGACGTGCAGCAGCACGGGGCTGCGGTGGAGCTCCGTCATGGCGATCCGCCTCCCGCCGCGTGTTCGCGGGCCTGGGCGCGCAGCTCGCCGAGACTCGCGCCCGCGCCAGCCGGGCTCGACCAGTACGGGTGGGCCAGGAGCTGGGCCGACAGGCGGATGACCCGCCGACGCAGTGCCGTGCTGCCGCCGGGGCCGGCGGGCCGGGCGAGGCGTGCGTAGGCCCGGTCCAGATCCTGCTGGGTCTCGATCAGCTCGTGCGGGTACCGGGTCTGCGTCGCCATACCCCGAGTAAAACACTTGTTCGATTTTTTCGGCCACCTCGAACCTGGGGGAAGGCGGCCGTCCGTGACCCGGCCGAGTGGCTTCCGTCGGCCGCAGCCCAGACAGACGGCACGATCGCTCCGCAGTGCTCCCCGGCCTGCGCCGCTGCGGCCGCGCATCACTCCAGCTGGTCGGCGCCGGGCCGGGAAGCACACACGGCGTCCAGACCGGTTTCCAGCGCACAGCCGGCTTCGCGTCGAGGCCGGCCGGCCGGGGCACCCGTCCACGGCCCGACCGGCCTGGGCTGTGTCCGCACCAGGGCCGCGTGCTCTGCGGCGGCCTGGTGCAGCCCCATCCGGGCATCCGTCAGATCAGCGAAGAAGCCGGCGTCAGGTCCCCTCGTCCGTCCTCAGCTCGGGACCGTCCGCAGTCAGTGTGAGGTGCTGGGCCGCCACCTCGCGCAAGACGGCGAAGACCCGGTTCGCTCGCTCGCTGCGCGCGCTGCCGAACGACTCGCGTGGAGCGGTCAGCAGGGTGTGCCAGTGTCGGCCGGTCAGGCGTCTGCTGCCAGCCGCACGGAGGGCGTAGCGCACGCTGCGGTTGCCTTGTGCTTGTAGCGTCGGCTGCTCGGGGGTCACGAGCCGGTGGGCGGCTTGGGCGAGGCTGTGGCGCAGCGGCAGCGGCACCTGCTTCCAGGTCGGGTCGCCTGTCCCTGGGAGCAGCAGTCCTTGAGCGGGGCCAGTCTCGGCGCGGAGCGGTCCTGTGTCGTCGGCCCTGTCCCGTCGACGGGTGCTGTGTTCGCCGGGCGCCGGCTGCTCGGCAACCGGTTCGGGTTCGGGTTCGGGTTCGGGTTGCGGCGGAGGGTCCGCGCAGTCGCTGGTGCGTCGGTGGGCGGCGAGTCCGGCGGCTGCGCCCGCGTATGCGCAGTCGGGGCAGCGGACCCAGCCGGCTCGGTTGACTGCTTCTTGGACCACGGAGCGATCCGGCCCGTAGCCAGCCCCGACGAGGCGCTGCGGCAGGCTCTCGCCCCGCACAGCGCGAAGTGCCGCGGCTGCGGTGATGTCGTGCCCCAGGACGAACCAGCGGCCGATCTCCGCCTCGCCACCGCATCCGCAGAAGCAGTACCCCGTTGGCACCAGCCGTGTTCTCGTCGATTCCGTCATGCCTGGGGACGGTACGGGCCCAGGCCGTCGTGGGCCGGCGCATTCACGATCTCGACCGCACCTGCCCGAAGGCGACCAGCCAGCGACCGCGGATGATTGGCTCGCTTGCGCAACATGCTCAGTAGGCTCGGCATGCGATCGTGCTGCAACAGCGCGCTGTTGCAGCACGCTACTGCTGCTTGACCAGTGGGTTCGCTTGGATGCCGAGCTGCGAGTGCGAACAACGTCAGCGCGAACAGACGTCTTGGTCGCGTTCCTGCTCGTGGTTCCCTCATCCCGTGCCCCAGCAGGCTTGGGCAAGCCGGCTTCCCCTTGATCCGTCCGGCCGGGGCAAGCCGGTACTGCGGCGCGAAGCCGACCCCGCCTGCACATCACCGCCCCGCAGTCCGCTCGCGGGCTCGCCCGCGCCGGGCCCCGGGAACGTCCCCACGAGGACCAGCCCCCCACGCTCCCGCCGGCCTCCTCACCAAGGTAATGACCGGCAGCACGCGGGCACCCGATGGTCACGGGCGCCCGCGTCGGTAAGGCCGGGCCGTGCGGGGACGTTTCACCAGGTGAACCTGCGCTCCCGTCCGGGTGACGGGGCGCGCCGGGCGGGGCGGGCGGCCGGGTCGGGCCGGTATCAACACGGTCGTGATCAAGAACTTTGCGCGCGGCTTCACCGCGCTCGCCCTGACCCTCGCCCCGCTCGTCACGACGGCTGCCCCCGCGCACGCTCTGGAGGCCGTGCCGCTGGCGGACGCGGTCGAGCTGCTGCCCGTCGCGGTCGAGGACCGCACCGGCTACACCCGCACGAGCTTCAAGCACTGGAACAGCGGTGACGACGCCGGCGACGGCTGCAACACCCGCCAGGAGGTGCTGCTCGCCGAGGCCGTCGTCGCGCCGGAGGTCGGCCCGAACTGCGCGATCACGGGCGGCTCGTGGACCAGCTACTACGACGGGCAGACGGTGACCGCCGCGGGCTCCCTGGACATCGACCACGTCGTCCCGCTCGCCGAAAGCTGGGACTCCGGGGCCAGCGCCTGGACCCCGCAGCGTCGGGAGGCCTACGCGAACGACCAGGGCGCGCACGCCTCCCTCGTCGCGGTGACCGCCCGCTCGAACCGCAGCAAGGCCGACCGCGACCCGGCGGAGTGGATGCCGCCGGCCGCGGACCAGCACTGCCGGTACGTCGGCGAGTGGGTCGGCACCAAGCTCCGCTGGGGTCTTGCGGTCGACCAGGCCGAGCAGGAGACCCTCGCGGTGTTCGCCGAGGCGTGCGAGACCACGATCGTCACCTACACCACGGCGCCGTAGGCCGGTCCCCGCGGGTTCCGCCGCGGGCGCGTGTCAGGTTGCGCCCGCGGCGGAACGCGCGGGGCGGGGCCCCTGACAGGTGTCGAAGCTGGGCGGGGCCCCGCCGCGGCGCGGAGGACCCGCCAGGCCCCGATCGCGCCACCCCGTGCAACGAGCCGGGCGCGGCCGGGACACGGCCGCCAGGAGCCGGCGCTACGCGACGCCGAGCTCCGTATCGGCGCGGCAGTGCGAGCAGGCCTCCACGCCGTCGGCGACGGCCTGGGCGGCGGCGCCGCGGGAGACGGCGTGGACGCGCTGGCCCGCCATGTGACAGCCACCGACGTGGACATACAGCGGGGGCCGGTCGGCGCCGATCCCGGTCTCGACCGTGAAAGCCGGCGTCGGCGGCCGCCGGGCTTCACCCACGCGCTGCTCCCGCTCGCGCCGCTCAAGCTCGGCGATCCGCTCCCGGACACGGTCCAGGCTCAGGACGAGCCACATCTCCAGGGTCCGGAGACGAACGAGGTCAGGCGGAAGGTCGGTCACCCTCCCATCTTGCACCGATATTCGAACACAGGTTCTACTGAGGGATGAGCAGGCAGAAGACCGACCACCCCTCCGACACTCAGGTGCGGCTCCTGCGGCACATCCCGTCCGCCATCGCCGACCGCGGCGAAGCGCCGAGCCTGGCCGAGCTCGCCGCCGCCACGGGCATGGCCCGCTCCTCAGTGCACTACCAGCTCCGGCAACTCCAGGAGAAAGGCGCGCTCGCCGTCGAGCCTCACCAGGCCCGCGGCATCCGGCTCACGTAACCAGCACGTCAGCACGGTCTACCAGTGGGCAGCCAGGGTGAGCCCTGCGGGCAAAGACGGTGGGTGGGGAAGGTTCACCGGGCGTGTTCCCGTCGCCGCGCCGAAGTCGACCGTGCCGCCGGAGAACGTCGCCCCGACGAAGTCGACCCTGCCGCCGGAGAACGTCGCCTCGCGAAAGTCGACCGTGCCGCCGGAGAACGTCGCCCCGACGAAGTTGACCGTGCCGCCGGAGAACGTCGCCATGCCAAAGTTGACCGTGCCGCCGGAGAACGTCGCCTCGCCGAAGTTGACCGTGCCGCCGGAGAACGTCGCCCCGACGAAGTTGACCGTGCCGCCGGAGAACGTCGCCATGCCAAAGTTGACCGTGCCGCCGGAGAACGTCGCCTCGCCGAAGTCGACCGTGCCGCCGGAGAACGTCGCCCCGAAGAAGTCGACCCTGGCGCCGGAGAACGTCGCCCCGAAGAAGTCGACCCTGGCGCCGGAGAACGTCGCCCCGACGAAGTTGACCATGGCGCCGGAGAACGTCGCCCCGACGAAGTTGACCCTGCCGCCGGAGAACACCGCCCCGCCGAAGCCGCCGCCGTCGAAAACCACACCAGTGAAGTCGAGGTGCAGCCCAGCCCATGAGTGCTGGTGATCGGCCGGGTGGCGGAGGTGGTCGCGGATGAGTCGGATGATCGTGTGCCGGACTTGTCGGAGGGAGAGGTAGGCGTGTTGGGCTTCGGTGTCGTTGGGGAGCAGGTCGCTTTGGGGGGTGTAGGGGAGGCGGAGGTAGGCGCAGAGGACGTCGACGCAGGTCTGGCGCAGTTCACGGGTGGGGGCGTCGTCGGCGAGGCCGGCGAGGGCGTGGACGCCGCCGAGGCGGACGGCGGCGGAGTCGTCGCCGAGCTGGGCGACCGCGGCCGTGAAGCGTTCGGTGTGCAGGCGGGTGGCGTCGCGGAGCGCTCCGTCCTCGTCGACGCGCTGGCGGCGGTAGGCGACGACCAGGGCGACGAGGGCACCGGCGCCGGCGACGACACCGAAGGAGAGCTTCACCAGGTCGAACAGCGTTTTGGAGTCGATCTTCGGCTGCTTCTTCAGCTCCCGGGCGCCGAGGAGGTCCCAGCCGGTGTTGAACACGAACCCGGCGACCACGAGCGCGGCGGTGAAGGCTAACGCGAGGACGACACCGACGTTCCACAGGCGCAGCCCCCGCCGCCCGCGGCGGCGGGCTATCTGGAGTCTCATGCCCGACATGATGCAGCCCGCACGCAGTCTGGTTGCGGGCTGTGCGCGGGCACTGCCAGTCAGGGGTGCTCCGGTGCCCGCGGTCGGCGGCCGGGGGCGCGGGCACCCGGGCACATGAGCGGTGTCGGGCGAGGAGAGAGACGGCCCGGTGGTACTGCTCCCAGAGCGCTTCTGGGCACCGGGCCTCACCCGCGCACGCCATATCGGCACGGGCTGCCGCCGACCCTCACGGCCGGCAACAGGCCCTGGGGGCGGGGGCGAGAATCGGTGCGGGAGCGCAGGCGGGCGAGGACTCCGGTCTGTGCTCGCCGTTGGGCCAGGTCGCGGTGAACCTCTTCGCAGCGGGGGCACCGGCCGAGGGGGGCGGGCTGGTAGGCGCCTGGGCCGGACGGCATGCCGGTGGCGGTCGCTCCGCCGCAGGACGGGCAGGGCCAGACGGACGGCGCCGCCTGCTCCTGTCCGCTGGCCTGCTCGCCCTGCTCGTCCTGCGGCCGGTGGCCCTGGTCGGGCACGCGGGGCGCGGGAGGGGCGCTGGGGTGGGCCAGGGCGTCGGCGAGGGGCTGCGGGGCGCCGGACCGGGTCCAGACGGGGCCGTGGGGCCCGTGCTCGCGCAGCAGGGCGAGCGTGGTGGTGACCAGGGGCACGGTGTCGCTGTCGCCCGGCCGGCTGCCCGCGGCTGCCAGCAGGCGCGGGAGGCGTCGCGGATGGCGTCGATACGGCGAGCGAGTACCGGCAGGGAGACGTCCTTGGCGAACACCAGGGCCACTGGTGGATGCCCGACGATGCTGGGGGCGGGCCACCGGGTGGACCACGGGGGCCGCGTTGTCGTGTCGTGCGGGTCCGTGGTGCGCAGGCGGAACGCGTCGCGGTAGGCGGTGATCTTCGCGGCGACGGCGGCGGGTGGCTCGCCGTGGTGGTCGACTTCCACGAACAGGAGAGGGACGCCGTCCTCGGGGGGCGACGAGGACCGCGTCGGCCCGCAGGTGCCCCGTGCCGGGGAGAGGGACGTCGGTCGTCCAGCCGCGCAGGTGCCCGATGCCGCGCGGGCGCACCGGCAGTTCCCGCTGCGGAACGGGGCCGGCCGTGCGGCGGGGCACCGGCCGGGTGGGCAGCGGGGGTGACTGCCGGATGACGTCGATGACGTCCGTGACAGCGAGCTGGTGCGCGGCGCCGGCCTGCGCCGCGGCCCGCCCCGTCGCCCCCAGCTCCTGCACCGGCCGCTCCAGCTCGGTCGCGGCCGCGGCCTGCCCGGCCGGGGTGAGGGACCACAGATCCTGAGACACCGGTGTCCCCGTGCGGCCAGGACGCCACGTGCGGCCCGCCGACTCCTTGAGCTCCGCGTCCCGCAGGTCCTTGCAGGCGTTGCGGACGGTCTGCTCATCCGCCGTCCCGGGGAGCACCAACTGCCGGAGCTGCCCGGTGGTCGCGACCCGCACGACCCCCAGCGCCAGGAGCACCAGGGCGCGGGCCCTGCCCGTCGACTTGTAGCGCAAGACCTGCCGACCCGTCACCTGATCCCCACCGATCGGGCTCGTCGACGAGCCTCGTCGCCGTCACCGCCCGCTCCAACAGGGCGAAGGCCGACCGTGACCCCGCCGAGTGGCTCCCGCCGGCCGCCGACGTCCACTGTCGCTACATCGGCGAATGGGTCGCAACCAAGCTCCGTTGGGGACTCGCCATCGACGAGACCGAACTGGCGACCCTGGAGGTCTACGGCGAGACCCGCGAGACCACGGTCGTCAACTACACCGTCGCACCGTAGCCGCCCGGCCGGCCCCGCCGGCTGGGCGCGGCTTCACCGTCACGGGGCCGGCGACGCTCTGCGCCGGTGCCGAGCTGAACGTGGACGGCGACGACCGCGGCAGTGCCCCCGCGCTCACCCGGGCGCCGGGGCACTGAGTGCCTCTCAACCTGCTGTCGGCGTGCGGGAGTTTGGCTGGCGGGCAGGGTGGCACCTCTGGTGGATGTGTTGTCGACCGGGTGAGTCGGCCGAAGTCGGCTTTCGCTGCGAAGGTCCCTGCGCGGCCTCTACGGTGTTCGCATCGACCTGACGGTAGATCAGGTATTCGACAGGGGGTTGGTCTGATGGATGTTCCGCTGGCTGACGCGGTCGCGGCGGTGCGCGACGAACTGCTCGCAGCCGCCGCGAGGGCGGGCGAGGACCCGGGGGTGGTGTTCGCGGTGGGTCCGGTGGAGATGGAGTTCGAGGTCGAGCTGCGCGCGGATACAAATGTGAGGGGCAAGTTCAAGCTGTGGGCGGTGGGCGCGGAGGTGGGGGCCGGGGTCTCCCGGGGCCGCACTCACCGGGTCTCCTTCACTCTCACCCCCAAGCGCGCCGACGGCACGGATCTGCTCGTCCACTCCGCGCAGGAGCGCCCGGACGGGCCCGGTGACGTGTCGGGGCGCATCCCGGACTGACAGTCCCCCAGGGTCCGGCCGGCACGGCCGGACCCCGGGGCAGGGCGGCAGGGGTTGGCGGGGAGGGGCGGGCGTGGAGCAGTTGCGGGTGGCGGGGGTGACCGGGCCGAAGAGCTCGGAGCCGGGATCGCGTCCGGAGGCCGGTTCGGGGTATGCGGTCGGTGGGCGTCTGGTGCTGTCGTCGGCGCATGTGACCGGGGCGGCCGGGACGCGGGTGAAGGTGTTCCATCCGGGTGCCGGCGGGCATGCGGGTGGGACGGTGGTGTGGGCGGGGACGCCGGGCGGGCGGGACGACGCCGCGCTCGTCCTCGTCGACGACTCACCGCACTGGCAGCCTCCGACCGTGCCGGTCGTGTGGGGGCGGCCGGACACGAAGCGTCCCGGCACACCGTGCGAGACCTGGGGTGTCCCGGACGAGGCCCAGCGCACAGGCCGGCCGGTGGAAGCCGTCCAGCTGGGCGGGGAGGTGAATCCGGGCAGCGGCATCGTCGGCAACCAGTACGTCATGGACCTGCGCACGCCCGGGGTGGGGTGGCCGGGTGGCGGGACGTCTCCGTGGGGCGGGTTGTCGGGGGCGGCGGTGTTCTGCGACCGGTACCTGGCCGGTGTCGTCGCCTCGGACCGGGCGAACTCCGCCCACGGCCGCCTGAACGTCGTGCCCGCCTACGTCCTGCACCACGACGACGCCTTCCGCACCGCCCTCGCCGAGCACGGTGGCGACCCGGCGGGCGGGCTGAGGGCCGTGGAGTTCCAGGACATCGCCGACCCCACCGTCCACACCGCTGTCCGGCGTGCGCCGGTGACGCCGGCGGCGCTGCTGGAGGCCGGACGGCAGACCGTTCCCTTCCACGGCCGCGAGGACCTGCTCGCCGACCTGCAGGCATGGTGCGGCCTGGGCGGTTTCGGGGCGTGGCTGCTGCACGGCCCCGGCGGGCAGGGCAAGACCCGCCTCGCCCACCACCTCGGCCACGAACTCACCGCCACCGGCTGGACCGTGCTGTGGCCGCACGCGAACGCCGAGCCATCCCAGTTGCTGGAGGTCCGGCGGGCGGCCAGGCCGATGCTGGTCGTCCTCGACTACGCCGAGACCCGCCCCGCCCAGCTCGCCGCGCTCGTCGCCGCCGCCGCCGAGCACCCCGGCACCAGCCCGCTCAAACTC
Source organism: Streptomyces genisteinicus (assembly GCF_014489615.1). Classification (GTDB taxonomy): domain Bacteria; phylum Actinomycetota; class Actinomycetes; order Streptomycetales; family Streptomycetaceae; genus Streptomyces; species Streptomyces genisteinicus. The sequence goes on along the minus strand of NZ_CP060827.1, from coordinate 56,555 downwards.
CTGCTGCTGGCCCGCACCTCCGGCGACTGGTGGCAGCAGGCCCGGCGGGCAAGCCGGCAGGCCGGGGACTGCCTCGCCACCGCCCGCACCCGCCGCCTCACCCCGCTGGAGGACGAGCCCGACCGGCGCGCCGGCCACTACCGCGATGCCGCCCGCGCCCTCGCCGCCGCGCTCCCGGCCGTCCCCGGCCTGACGGGCCGCGACTGGAGCGCGGCCGCCGCGGGTCTGCAGCCACCCCGGCGGCTCGGCGAAGACGCCTACGGCAACGCGCTCACCCTCCACATGACCGCCCTCGCCGACCTCCTCGACACCACACAACCCCACCCCACGAACCACACCGACGACGAGGACGAGAACGCGCAGGACGTCGAGGACCGACTCCTCGACCACGAGAGCCGCTACTGGGAAGGCAGCGCCACCACCCGCGGCCTCACCCCCAACCTCAGCACGAACACGTTGGAGACCGCGCTCGCAGCCGCCCACCTGGCAGGCGCCACCGACCGCGACCAGGCCGACCTGCTGTGGCAACGCCTGCCCGCACTCGCCGACCAGCCCCGCGACCGCCGCAACACCGTCACCGCCTGGCTCACCACCCTCTACCCCCCGCCCTCGGCCGCTCCCGGCCGGCCACCGTGGGGTGCGCTACAACCCGACCGCCTCGCCGAACGCCACACCGGCCGCATCCTGGACACCGACCCCCGCCTCGCCGACCAACTCCTCGACGGCGCCGACGACGCGCAGACGGCCCAGCTCCTGACCGTCTACAGCCGCGCCGCCGCCCACCCCGTTTTCGACGGCCGCCTCGACACCTACCTCACCGACCTCTGCATCCGTCACCACCTCAAGCTGGCCGCGCACATCATCACCACCGCCACCCGCACCGACCACCCCACCCCTCTCATAGTCGCCCTCGACACCCTCGCCACCGACCCCGCGATCGCGCTCAACACCCTCCACACGCTCTACGGCCATTTCCCTCGCACCAGCCACCGCCTCGCCACCACCGCGGCCCACCTCGCCCACACCATCACCGGCCACTACCGCGCCCTCGCCGAGGCCGACCCCGACGCCCACCGGCCCGACCTCGCCGGTGCCCTCAACAACCTCTCCATCCGCCTCGGTGACGCGGGCCGGCGAGCGGAAGGCCTGGCATCTGTCGAGGAAGCCGTCGCAATCCGCCGCACCCTCGCCAACGCCGACCCCGACGCCTACCTCCCCGACCTCGCCATGTCCCTCAACAACCTCTCCATCGACCTGGGTGACGCGGGCCGGCGAGCGGAAGGCCTGGCATCTGTCGAGGAAGCCGTCGACCACTACCGCACCCTCGCCGAGGCCAACCCCGACGCCTACCTCCCCGACCTCGCCATGTCCCTCAACAACCTCTCCATCCGCCTCGGCGAGGCGGGCCGACGCGCGGAAGGCCTGGCATCTGTCGAGGAAGCCGTCACGATCCGCCGCACCCTCGCCGAGGCCAACCCCGACGCCTACCTCCCCGACCTCGCCATGTCCCTCAACAACCTCTCCATCCGCCTCGGCGAGGCGGGCCGGCGAGCGGAAGGCCTGGCATCTGTCGAGGAAGCCGTCGCAATCCGCCGCACCCTCGCCGAGGCCAACCCCGACGCCTACCTCCCCAACCTCGCCATGTCCCTCAACAACCTCTCCATCCGCCTCGGCGACGCGGGCCGGCGAGCGGAAGGCCTGGCAGCTGTCGAGGAAGCCGTCGACCACTACCGCACCCTCGCCGAGGCCAACCCCGACCTCTTCGGGCCTGCTCTACAACAGGCGCTGGAGGTGGCCGACGCGCTGCAGGGACTCGATTCGTAGGCAGATGAGGCGGCTACCTCCGCTCACGCCAGCGGACGAATATGGCACGTGGGGAATGACGCTCCCTGCCAGTCGGAGCAAGCACCTGGACGGCGCAGCGGCGGGAGGCGTACGCCAACGACCAGGGCTCGTCGACGAGCCTCGTCGCCGTCACCGTCCGCTCCAACCGCGCGAAGCCGACTGCGACCCGGCTGAGTGGCTCCCGCTGGCCGCGGACCAGCACCAGGCCCCTGCCGGTACGTCGGCGAGTGGGTTGCAACCAAGTTCCGCTGGAACCGTGCGGTCGACGACGCCGAGCTGGCGACCCTGGAGGTCTACGGCGAGACCTGCGCGGCCACGGTCGTGAACTACACCCCGGCACCGTAGGCCGGTCCCCGCGGGTGCCGCCGCGGGCGCGTGTCAGGTTGCGCTCGGGCGGTGACCGCGAGGGCGGGGCCCTGACAGGTGTCGAAGCCGGGCGGGGCCCCGCCACGGCGCGGAGGACCCGCCAGGCCCTGCCCGCGCCACCCGGTCCAACGAACAGACCATGGCCGGGACACGGCCGCCAGGAGCCGGCACTACCGATGCCGAGCTCCGTATCAGCACGGCAGCGGGAACACGCCTCCGCACCCTCGGCGACGGCCCCGGCGGCGATGTCACAGGTCACCACGCGGACGTGCGGACCGGGGCGCTACTCAGCTATCCGACGGCTATGCCTCGATGTAAGCGACGATCGTGATCTGGCGCAGCGCGGTGACGTAGTAGATGACGCGGACCTCGTCGATGTCGTCGGTGTAGTCGCGCAGCAGGGTGCCGGGTACCGGGGTGCCCAGCTCGGGGTTGACGCTGATCGCGACGATCGCCCGGTCCAGGCGGTGCGTCTCGCGGGCGGTGAGCTTCGCCAGCTGGCTCAGCGCGGGCTCCACCATGACGACCTGGGACCGGCGCGGTGCGTGCTCAGGCGACACGGGGCTCCTCGCCGGCCAGGCGGTCCAGGTGGGCGTCGCGGGCGTCTTCCCACAGCACGCCCGCTTCCGGGGACGGGTAACCGTGGGCGGCGATGTCCTCCAGCACCGAGGCGAGGACGTCGGCCTTCGCGCGCTGGTCGGCCGCGTACGCGCGGGCCGACGCGGCGGCCTGCTCGTCGAGGGGCTGGCGGTCGGGCACGAGGGCCGGCTGCTCGCTCATCGGCAACTCCTGGGCTTCTGTCTGACGTGTGTCACCACGGTATCGCCGGGCCGCACCACTGAACCCTCATACGAGCGAACCGGGCCGAACGTCGACCTGTCCCTTGCCACACGGTGCTGCGCCCAGCAGCCCAGCAACGGCGAGGGGACATGCCGGTGCAGTTGCCGCCGCCTCGACGGAGCACCCCCACGTCGGCGAGGAGCGCTGAGCAGCGGAGTCGCCCTGCTCCTTGGCCAGCGGATCACCCCCACGTCGGCGGGGAGGACTTTCTGGGGGCGAGCTATGCCCGTGCGCTTCGCGGAGCACCCCCGCAACGGCGGGGAGAACCATGGCTGCGCTTGGGCCCCAGAGTAGGACAGCAAAGCACCCCCGCATCGGCGGGAAGGACGCCGTCGTCATGTCCGGCAGCGTCGTCGCGAACGGAGCACCCCCGCGTCGGCGGGGAGGACCCGAACAGCTTGGCGACCGCGCCCGTGTCGTACGGAGCACCCCCGCGTCGGCGGGGAGGACGTCTCGGTCCGCAACGCCCCCGCCGACCGCACCGAAGCACCCCCGCGTCGGCGGGGAGGACTTGAGGGCGGTGGCGTGCTCGTCGTAGCGGCGCGGAGCACCCCCGCGTCGGCGGGGAGGACGCCGTGGCCGCGTTCTGCACGAGGGCCTTGTTCGGAGCACCCCCGCGTCGGCGGGGAGGACCCACCCATTCGCCGACGTTCATGTGCGCTCGTCGGAGCACCCCCGCGTCGGCGGGGAGGACTGGGCAAGCCCCGCAACCCCGGGAGGAGCCGGCGGAGCACCCCCGCGTCGGCGGGGAGGACGTGATGCTCCCCTGGCGCGGCCCAGCCGTCACCGGAGCACCCCCGCGTCGGCGAGGAGAACGCTCTAAGCCGTTGCCATGTCTGGGGTCTGATCGGAGCACCCCCGCGTCGGCGGGGAGGACGGCTGTGGTGGGTGCGGTGGTCCAGCCGAGGGCGGAGCACCCCCGCGTCGGCGGGGAGGACATGGCGTTGAGCGCCTGCCAGCAGTCCACCAGCGGAGCACCCCCGCGTCGGCGGGGAGGACAACTGGTCCATGTCGAGTCGCGGGTCGACCGGCGGAGCACCCCCGCGTCGGCGGGGAGGACCGCCCCTGGCAAGAGCAGACGGTGCGCTGGTACGGAGCACCCCCGCGTCGGCGGGGAGGACGGCGTCCCGGTCGGCCGGGCGGGTGCGGACGGCGGAGCACCCCCGCGTCGGCGGGGAGGACCCGCGGGCGAGCAGCTTCGGCGCCTCGGGAAGCGGAGCACCCCCGCGTCGGCGGGGAGGACACCGGCCCCAGCAACGTGCCCATGTACACCACCGGAGCACCCCCGAGTCGGCGGGGAGGACACCGGAGCGGGTCACCGTGCACGCCCACGATGTCGGAGCACCCCCGCGTCGGCGGGAGGACGGCCTGGCCGGCGGCCGGGTGGCGGTCGGAGGCGGAGCACCCCCGCGTCGGCGGGGAGGACTCAGCCAGCTGTCTATGCGTGAGGTGGGCCAACGGAGCACCCCCGCGTCGGCGGGGAGGACGCGCCGGTCAGCGACCCGAAGTCCTTGTCGAGCGGAGCACCCCCGCGTCGGCGGGGAGGACAACTGCATGACGGGGGTCCGCTCGCGGATGCTCGGAGCACCCCCGCGTCGGCGGGGAGGACCCGCCCATTCGCCGAGGTTCATGTGCGCTCGTCGGAGCACCCCCGCGTCGGCGGGGAGGACTCAGCCGCCCCGGCGAGCGGGGTCGTCACCATCGGAGCACCCCCGCGTCGGCGGGGAGGACATGCGGCGGCGGAGCGCGGCCAGCGTGAGGGGCGGAGCACCCCCGCGTCGGCGGGGAGGACTCGCCGTGCCACTTCGCGCCCGGCCCGGCCGTCGGAGCACCCCCGCGTCGGCGGGGAGGACGACCCAGGACGCGCGATGACCGACCGGGACACCGGAGCACCCCCGCGTCGGCGGGGAGGACGCCGGCGGCACCCAGTCCGCGGGCTTCGACCGCGGAGCACCCCCGCGTCGGCGGGGAGGACCTCGGACGCGACCGCGGGCCCAGGGTCGGCCGGCGGAGCACCCCCGCGTCGGCGGGGAGGACAGCTCGGCGAACTGCATGTCCCGCTGGGACAACGGAGCACCCCCGCGTCGGCGGGGAGGACTCGGCGAGGTCGCGCGCGTAGGTGGCGCCGGTCGGAGCACCCCCGCGTCGGCGGGGAGGACTCCTTGAGGCGCTGCGCGAGGCGGTCGGCCACCGGAGCACCCCCGCGTCGGCGGGGAGGACCCTTCACGATGGCCGATCCACCAGACCGCTGCCGGAGCACCCCCGCGTCGGCGGGGAGGACGGCCCCGGCCTGCCGGAGGGCGGAGATGACGGCGGAGCACCCCCGCGTCGGCGGGGAGGACTCGACCTCGTCCATCCAGGACAGCAGCCCGGGCGGAGCACCCCCGCGTCGGCGGGGAGGACCGCCGCCGAGCCGTCGCCGACCGGCAGAGCGACGGAGCACCCCCGCGTCGGCGGGGAGGACATGACCACCCGGCGTCCGCTCTTGCCGCGCAACGGAGCACCCCCGCGTCGGCGGGGAGGACGGCCCGAGCTCGGCGAAGACCGGGCCGAGGATCGGAGCACCCCCGCGTCGGCGGGGAGGACGAGGTGACCGCCGGCGCGAGCGCGGCACGCGACGGAGCACCCCCGCGTCGGCGGGGAGGACCGCGTCCCACACACTGTCGGGCACGATGACCTCGGAGCACCCCCGCGTCGGCGGGGAGGACAGCACGGCCCGCAGCGCGGTCGGCGACTGGAGCGGAGCACCCCCGCGTCGGCGGGGAGGACGCTTCCTGACGGATCACCAGCGCGAACGCCAGCGGAGCACCCCCGCGTCGGCGGGGAGGACGCCGCCGTAGCGCCACAGGATCAGCGCGTCCTCGGAGCACCCCCGCGTCGGCGGGGAGGACCGGTTCGACAGGCGGTCGCCGTGCTGGGAGTGCGGAGCACCCCCGCGTCGGCGGGGAGGACCGCGCCATCACCTACGGCATGCCGCTGATCGCCGGAGCACCCCCGCGTCGGCGGGGAGGACAGGAGCTGCCAGGAGCGGACCGTGCCGTTGTCCGGAGCACCCCCGCGTCGGCGGGGAGGACAGCCGCACGTTGACCGCGGTCAGCGCGTCCAGCGGAGCACCCCCGCGTCGGCGGGGAGGACTGGGGCACGGCGGGAGCCGGGGTCCCGTCCGGAGGAGCACCCCCGCGTCGGCGGGGAGGACCGCCGCATGACCGACACCACCGAGACCGCAGACATCGCCGCCGGAGCACCCCCGCGTCGGCGGGGAGGACTCCGTCGTGTCCCGCGCGGAGCGGCTCCCCGTCGGAGCACCCCCGCGTCGGCGGGGAGGACAGGTTCATGTGTGGTGATTCATCACAGTGAAACGGAGCACCCCCGCGTCGGCGGGGAGGACCTGTCCCCGCCCAAGGGGCGGGTGGGGGTGCGCGGAGCACCCCCGCGTCGGCGGGGAGGACCTACGCAATCCCATGGGTTCAATGTAGCTGTGCGGAGCACCCCCGCGTCGGCGGGGAGGACGTGTCCATCGTCTGCGTGCCCGTGGTCAGGGCCGGAGCACCCCCGCGTCGGCGGGGAGGACAGGTCCCATCCGGTGAACGGGCCGATGATCGGCGGAGCACCCCCGCGTCGGCGGGGAGGACATGCCGGGTGTCCGACCGGAGACGCGGCACCGCGGAGCACCCCCGCGTCGGCGGGGAGGACACTTCCTGACCTGGCCCTTAAGAAGGGCTTTGCATTTCCTTTGCCTTGGGTGCGCCAGTCATGCGGATGAGTGTGAGTCCGTCGTAGTCGACGGGTACGCGGCGTCGGGTGCCGGCGGTGCGGATGGCGTAGCCCTGTTCTGTGGCTGCGGGGTGGACGAGGACGGCTGCGCCGTTGCCGACGGTGTCGGTGACGGCGCGCCAGAGTTCGTCGCGGACGCGTGCTGAGACGCTGCCGACGAAGATGCCGGGGACGACTTCGCTGGTCCAGCGGCTGAGTGCGCCGCGTAGGTGGTCGGGGACGGCGGTGGTGGCGATGACGACCATGGAGGGCATCAGTCGGTTCCTGCTGCGTAGTTGACGCCGGCGGGCAGGGTGCCGGTTTTCGGGTCCCAGAGGTGGACCATGTGGACGTCGCGGCGTTCTGCGGGGTCGTCGTCGGTGTCGTCGTCGGCGTGGGGGGTGTCGGGTGTGGTCGTGAGGAGGGTTTGGGTGTCGCGGACGATGCGGGGCAGCAGGCGCAGGAGTCGGAGGTTGTCGCGGAAGCGGCGGCGGGCTTCTTGTTCGGGGTTGGTGGAGTCGTGGAGGGCGAAGGCGAGGGGGAGGGTGGTGTCGGCTTTGTAGAGGTCGGCTATGTCGTAGACGAAGGCGTGCTGGGTGCCGGCGTGGACGAATCCGAGGGCTGGGGAGAGGCCGAGGGCGAGCAGGGCGGCGTGGATGATGCCGTAGAGGCAGGTGTTGGCGGAGGAGAGGGCCAGGTTGACGGGGTCTTGTGCGTGCCATTGGTCGGGGCGGTAGTTGCGGCGGAAGCGGCCGATGCCGTGCTGGTCCGCGAGGATCTTGTAGAGGGCTTTCATGCGCTGGCCTTCCATGCCGCGCAGTTGGTCGAGGGTGATGGTGGTGGGCAGGTCGGCGTCGTGGAAGCGCATCTTGTACATGCGGATGGCGACGTCGAGGCGGCGGTCGGGGTCGCTCCAGCAGGTGACCTGCTGCTCGAGCCAGTGGGTGGTGAGGGAGTCGGGGAGGATGCCGGCGTAGGCGCGGACGCCGCCGGAGCCGGTGCACACGACGCTGGTGCCGTGGCGGGCGAGGGTGGTCAGGGCTGGTGTGGTGATGGAGACGCCGGGGCCGAGGAGGAGGCAGGAGAGGGCGGCGGTGGGGAGGTAGACGGTGTCGGTGCGGGTTTCGTCGACCTGGATCTGTGCGCAGACGCCGGTGTCGTCTTGGACGACGCGGACCATGTCCAGGTAGAGGAAGGACAGGGAGTCGGCGATGCGGGGCAGCATGGCGAGGGTGGGGGCGGCGAGCCGTCGGCGGGTGTCGCCGCCCCGTCGTGGTGCGCTCACGCGGTGGTGGCGGGGGCGAGGCTGAGGAGGCCGGCGCCGTAGGGCTTGGCTCGGCCGATGCCGTTGAGGAGGGCGTCGCGCAGTGCGTCGGGGTCGGTGACGGTGGCGGTGCCGTCGTAGCGCAGGAGGCTGTGCCGCATGCGGGGTGCGTTGGAGGTGCGGGGGCGGACCGGTTCGGTGCTGGTGGGGGTGAGGGTGTGGAGGGTGAGGCCTGCGTCGGTGGCGCGGCGGTTCCACCATTGGTCGGCGTCGGGGCCGGTCAGCGGCACGATGCGTCCGCGTTGGCCTTTGTGTTCGGTGGGGAGGCGTTCGCGTTTGGCGGGGTTGACGACGATGCGGTAGCGGACGCCGAGTCCTTTGCGGAGTGCGGTGAACATGGGGCTGAGGCTTTTGATGTCGGCGGTGCCGTAGCCGGTGGGCAGGCGGTGCGGGTCGAGTTGGGCGGCTTGGACGAGGAGTGTGCTGGTGGTGTCGGTCTCGTCGAGGCGGTAGAGCAGTCCGGTCTGGTGGCGGGGGGATTCGCCGAGGTGGTCGGGGACCATCCGCATGACGGTGCGGTGCATCTGGGTGGCGTCCCGCAGGTCTCGTTGCACGTCTTGGCTGTGCGGGTTGAGGCGGATGCGTGCGATCACCGGGTGGTTCATGCGTGGTCCTCGAGGTGGGCGTAGTCGATCAGGCGCTGTATGAGGGTGTGCTGGGGGCCGGTGAGGTGGCCGGGCAGCGCCTCGACGGTGCGGTGGAGGCGGCGTGTGGTGTGGCTGCGTTGGTGCGGGGCGAAGCTGACGGGCACGTCGTTCACTTCGATGATGTCGGCGAAGCTGTCGGAGGGTGCCGGGCGGTCGGTGGCATCAGGGCTGGAGGAGGCCGGAGCTCCAGGCTCCTTGCTCTCGGCGGGAAGGGGCCTTTCTGCGTGGTGGGGCGCGGCCGGGTGGGGGGCTGGCCGGGCGGGCTGTTCGCGGAGGAACTCGACCTGGATCGTGGTGGGTTCGCGGTCGTGGCCGTGCCGGTTTCGGGGTGTGGGTCGGCTGAGGGGTACGCGGGTGCGGAGTTCTTCCTCGGGGTCGTCGACGTGGCGGCGCAGGAGGAACGGCTCGTCGGGCACGCAGGAGCGGCGGCCCAGGTACGGGGCCCAGTGGGGGCGGCGCAGAGCTGTGGTGAGGGGTTCGAGGATCTGGTCGGGTGCGGTGACGGCGACGACGAACACGGCGTCGGACAGGTAGTGGCGGCGGGTGATGACGGCTGCGCCCTTGTTGCTGCCGGCGCTGGTGGCCGGGGTGCGTTCTTTGGGGAAGCCGCCGCCGGCGGTGTGGTAGTCGACGAGCCGGACGCCGGGGCGGTCCACGCGGACCGTGAGGTGGAGGTTCTGGTAGCGGTCCAGGCCCCCGTCCTGGCGGCCGATGCCCTCGGCTGCGGCGAACATGCCGATGAGGGCGGAGCGGGTCGGGAAGGGGGCGGTGTCGCGGACGGGGGCGAACGCGGAGCGTTCTCCCCAGGACTGCAGGGGTCCGGCCAGGCGCAGCAGGAATCCGCTCACTGCTCGTTCTCCGCGGTGGGCAGGGCTGCGGTGATCGCGGCGTCGATGAGCTGGTCGAAGGAGTCGTGGGCGGTGCCGAGGCCGGGGTGCTTGGCTTCGGGGTCGATCACGGTGTGGCCGTGGAAGCGTCGGTTGCGCTGGCCGGTGAGGCGGTTGAGGTTGACGGCGTAGGTGTCGAGGGCGGTGCGGGAGGGGTGGGAGAAGCCGCCTTGCTGGTCGGCGGTGACGGGGGTTTCGAAGGCGGCGGCCAGGGACAGGGGGCGGTGTTCGCGCACGGCGAGGTAGGCGAGGTCGGGGACGGTGTGGGGGGCGGTGCTGTTCTTCTTGGCCTGCGGGAGGGACAGGAGGAAGTGTTCGGCGAAGGACCCGAGGACGGTGCGGGCGGCCTTGGTGTCGCCTTCGAGGTTCTTCAGCAGGTCGGCGACGTTGACGGTCGCGTAGCGGTAGAAGACGCCGGCGCTGAACTCGGCGGTGTCGAGGTGGCCGCTGCCGGTGTCGGCTTCGCCGAGCCAGTCGTCGACTGCGGTGAAGTAGTCGCGCTGCGGTTCGGCGGCGTGGGTGGTGAAGGCGTGGGCGACCTGGGCGGCGCCGTCGACGTTGGCGTTGGGGAGTTCAGCGAGCATGCGGCCCAGCAGGCTGATGGAGGCGGTGCGCCGCTTGAGGATCGCTTCGATGGCCTGGGTCGGAAGGATCTGGCCGGGCTTCTTCTTGCCCGCGGCCTCCTCCAGGGCCGGGCGGTGCTCGGTGCAGACGGCGGCGAGTTCGTCGATCGCAGCCTCCGGGAGGAACAGCAGGACCGAGGTGTGACCGGCCGCTTCGGTGCCGATGCCCTTCTTCCCGGCGCTGGCGGCGACCTGCGCGCCGGCGAAGGCGGCCAGTTCCTCGGGCCAGCCGGCGCGTTCGAGGGCTTGGCGCACCTTCACCGGGACCTGGCGGGTGCGGGCGGCCTTCTCTCCGAGGTCCTGCTCGACGCCGTGGCGGATCGCCCGCTTCCAGGACTGGCTGGAGACCCGGATCCGGGAGGCGTTGCCGTAGCGGACCTGCTTCGGGGAGCCGAGGTCGTCACGGTTCAGGTTCGCGGCGGGCACCGACTGCAGGGCGCTCAGGTCCAGGTAGACAGTCATCGGTCGTTCTCCTCGGCAAGGTCGGCATGGGCGGGGTCGGCACCGGTGGGGATGCCGGTGTCGGGGTCGGTGGTGCGGGTGGAGGTGCGGAAGTAGTCCTCGAGCCAGCGGGTGGCGATGCGGTCGCGGCTGCGGTTGAACCAGGCGAGGTCCTCCAGCAGGACGGCCCAGTCGACCGCGATCCCGCTGCTCTGGAGCTGACGGATCAGGGCGGGTAGGGACGGGTGGATCGCATCGGCGCTCTGCCGGGTCATCAGGTGCAGGCTGCTCTCGGCGGAGTTGCCCTTCATCACCTTGGCCGCGACGCCCTGGCCGAGGCTGGCTCCGAGATTCGGCCGCTGGAACCAGGAGATCCCGGCATGGTCCGGGACGGTGTCCCGTGCGGCGCGGGGGCGCGCGGCGATCAGCGACGCGACCGCGTAGTAGGCACGGCGGACGTCGGCGTGGTGCGGGTCGTCGTGGTCGCGCAGCCAGGGCACCAGGTAGCGGTGCATGGTGTTGCACCGCTCCACCGGCAGTCCCAGACCGCGGCGCAGCGCGGCGCGGGCCTGGGTGGACTGGCACAGGTGGTGCACATGGGCGACGAACGCGTCCGATCCGCGCCTTGCCGTAGCGGGCGGGGCCGTGGCCGGCGGATCGGAGGGAGGCGGCACCGATGCCGCCGGCACAGAAGTGGTCATGAGGCGTCCCTTGGACGAGGGCGTGGGTGTGGGTGTGATGGCGTGCTGGGCCTGCGGGCAGGCACGGCTGTGAGCGGCAGGGTCAGGCGGTGGCCGGCGCCGGGCGCAGCAGCGCCAGCAGCAGGCCGCGGGCGCGCTGGCGTGCGCGGGCGACGCGGATGTCCGCCCGGTTGGCCTGGCCCAGAGCGTCGTCGAGCGCGGTCAGAGCGGCGTCCACGAACGGGCGGGCGACCTGTTCGGTGGCCTGGCCGGTCCTCGTGAGCTGCCAGAACGCGGTCTCCGCGGCCGGCCAGTACCGGGTCATCGCGGCGGCCGCCCAGGGGCCGGGTTTGCGCGCGTCGAGTCTGACCTTCGCTGTCGGCGACAGGTCCGTATTCGCGTCGGTGGCGATCTTCCAGGCGATCCGCGCGGCGTAGTCGAGCCGGTCGCCGGTCTGTTCGGCCATGGCGTGGCAGCGCTTGACGTGGTGCGCCATGGCGGTGTCGTTCTCTTCCTGCCAGCGCAGCACGGGCGGAGTCGTCGCCTGGTACCAGACGCTGTCCTTCTGCTGTCCGTCCTGGTCGAAGCCGTAGGCACGCACCCGCAGCTGGGGCAGGAGCCACCGCGGCAGGTGCTCCAGAGCGGGCGGACGCCTGCTGCTGCCACGGCTGTCCTTCAGCAGCAGCGAGTCGAGGTCCCGCCACAACGCCCGCGCCCCGTCCGCTTCCCTGGGCTGGAACTCGCCGTCCCGGCGCGGGTCGAGAACCTGATAGGGGTCACGGACCTGCTGCGGCTTCTCGTGAGTCGCCCACGTCAGGTAGGCGTCGCACACGGTACGCCCGTCCGGGGACGCAATGAGCAGCGCTGCGTGCCGGAACCGGCCGGTCAGCATCCCGCCGGGCCACGTCACCGCCGGCACCGGCCCCAGCGGCTCATTCAGAGCTTCGGCTTCCCACGGGCACGCGTCCTCTGCCTCCCAGTCGACCTGCGCCTGCGGGCTCGGCACCGCCAGCACGAGCGTGGAGAACAGATCCGGCGCCCACGGAAAGTAGGAGACCGACTTCCGCAGCGGGGCCGCGTCCGTGCTGCCCGCCCGCTCAGCCGTGATCCGGCGGGGCGTGCACTGCCCCGACGGCCCGTAGTACAGCTGCGCGATCAGATGCCACGCCGCCTCCGCCGCCGGGACGGGTACCGGAGCGGTGTCCGTGAAGTGCCCGAACAGGACGGCCCCGTTGATACCGGTCGGCCGGCCCATCACCAGCTTGTTCACCCCGGAGGCGTTCGGCGCACCCTTCGCGTCCACGCACTCGGTGCGCAGCCGGGGGTCCTGCAGGAACGGCCGCTCGGGATGGAAGAGGTCGAACCGGCCCTCCAGGTCCTCCCGGGCGAAGTAGGCGTCCACCGCCGCCGGGTCGAACCGGCCCGACTTCAGGATCCTGTCCCGCAGGCCGTGCCACTCGTCGATGTTCTCGCCGACACCCGGATCGTCCAGAAACTCGTCGCCGTCCGCAGCGACCCGCGCCGTGAGCGACGCGAGGATCCGCATTAGCCCGGCAGCGGCGGGCGGCACCGGCACCTGAAGATCCTCGATCTCATGCGCCCGCGTAAACAGCTCACGTAACCCCAGCCACACCGTCTCCCCAGTCGCTAACCGCACCGGAATCCACGGCTCGACCCGCAGATCGAAACCCCCACCCACACGCACCACCCCTCCCCCGCCGCGCCCGACACACAGACACGACACAGCCCCCTACAGCCAGTCACTTCAACGTGACCCGCATTCAAACACCCACCACCGACAATCCGCACCGACCCAGCCAAAATCGGTGCCCCGTACTGGTAGCCGTGCTAGAGCTCCCTCTCGGCGCGCTGAGCAAGCCGGAAGACATCCGTGCGCTGCTAGGTGATATTTGGAAGGTTGAAGGGCAGGGGCGGTTCGGAGGGGAAGGACGGACTTGCCAAGTGCCCAGCGCCTCCGGTACAACTCAACGTCCGCTGCCCTGTGTGACCACACAGGCACCGTGTGCAAGGAGAGACATGCAAGCCGCCCTTCCCCTGTCCTGGAACACCACCGCGCCCTGGTTGCTCGTGGTGACCATCATCGTGATCGTCATCAGCCTGCAACCGGACTCGGCAACCATCGGATCCTGCACCGCGTTACTTCTTGGTGCTGCCGAGGCCCAGCGCCGCCTCACCGCGTAGAGTCGCCAGACGACGCAGCCCAGAACAGTCGTCTGCCGCTCCCGGCGACAGCCGTTTCCTGTATGAAGCCTGCCCGTCGGGAGCACCGTTCGTGAGAGCGCCCGCCTTCCCCGCCGAACGCGGGGGTGTTTCTGTCGAGGGGCACGGGCGAGTCGACGTCCCTGCGACTTCCTCACCGATGTGGGGGTGTGCTGCACATACACGTCCGTGGGCACAGCATCCAGGAGCACCCCCGCAGCGGGGGGACCGCGCCTTCCGGGCACGCGAGGCGCCCGATCGCGGAGCACCCCCGCGGCAGCGGGGAGGACACGTTGACGCGGACCGTGGCGTCGTATCGCCGCGGAACACCCCCGCGGCAGCGGGGAGGACGCCGGCCGCCGGGCCTGCGTCGGGCTGGCTTTCGGAACACCCCCGCGGCAGCGGGGAGGACCGGGTGATCGCCCGGTCCACCGGACCGAGCGGCGGAACACCCCCGCGGCAGCGGGGAGGACGACACGCCCCTGATCGTGGCCGGGGTACACACCGGAACACCCCCGCGGCAGCGGGGAGGACCCGCGGATGATCCGCTTGTGCGGGTGGCGCTGCGGAACACCCCCGCGGCAGCGGGGAGGACGTGAGGATCGTGGCGTCGCGCTCTGCCGGTCCCGGAACACCCCCGCGGCAGCGGGGAGGACTCTCCCGCCTGCTGAGGGGTGCCGGGTACGGGCGGAACACCCCCGCGGCAGCGGGGAGGACCTGGTACTGCACCCGGATCGCCGGCATCGGGTGGGAACACCCCCGCGGCAGGCGGGGAGGACTTCATGCGTTCGGCCTGCTTGTCGAGGTCGGCCGGAACACCCCCGCGGCAGGCGGGGAGGACCCGAGCCCCATGCACCACGGGCAGGGGATCTGCGGAACACCCCCGCGGCAGGCGGGGAGGACTTCGCCGCGTTCCAGGACCCGGTCTCCTCGTACGGAACACCCCCGCGGCAGGCGGGGAGGACTCCTGCTCGAACTTGCTGTTGGCCAGGGCTTCCGGAACACCCCCGCGGCAGGCGGGGAGGACTCGACCCGGGTCGGGTTGTACGGCTCGACCGGCGGAACACCCCCGCGGCAGGCGGGGAGGACGTGCCCGACAGCTGGAACGTGTCCGTCGCGAACGGAACACCCCCGCGGCAGGTGGGGAGGACGGCCATCAGTCCCGCCGCGGTGGTGTGGGCCAGGGAACACCCCCGCGGCAGGCGGGGAGGACCAGTGCCCCGGCCGGCCGGTCTCGGCGCGGGCCGAACACCCCCGCGGCAGGCGGGGAGGACGTGTCGAACACCAGCGGCCTGCGGTCACGAGACCGAACACCCCCGCGGCAGGCGAGGAGGACCCTTCCTGACCTGGGGCTTAGAAGTGGCTTTGCCGTTTCTTTGCTTTCCGGTTGGAGGGGGTGGGGTGGCTCATGTGCGCACTGTACCGGCGCTGGTTGAGGCCTGGGGTGATGTCAGCGGCTCTGAGGATATGGAGGCTCTACCTGTGTTCGATTTCCTTCCGGGTGTGTTGACGATGCGGATGGCCGGCGGGCTACTTACGGGTGAGGCCGAGGTCTTCGTCGAGTCGGAGTCTGTGCTTGCCGATGGTTACGGCTTGGGCGGTGCCTGAGTGGAGGGGTTGCCGCAGGAGGCGTAGTTCGCCGAGGAGAGGGTGGTCGGTCCAGGAGGGGGGTGGTGCGATGCTGTCGGGGTCGGCTCCGGCGAGCCAGTCTGCTCGGACGGGGAGAGTCCTGCGCATCACGGCACGGACTGATGCGTTGGGCATCTTCTTGCCGTCTGTGGCTTCGGGCAGGGGTTGTGTGGCTGCTGGGTCGAGGGTGAGGGTGCCGTCTGGGTGAAGGTAGGTGCACAGCAGGCGCACAGAGTCGGCGCCGAGGCGGGTGGACAGTTCCCACTCGTCTTCCTCGCCGGGCAGGTGGTGCAGGTCGTGGAGTGCTGCGGTGCTGCGGGCTCGGGGGACGGCACGGAGGCCGGCCATGCTGCGTTCAGCTGTTTCCTTGCCTTTGTGCGCGGTCCACGCTTTCTCGTCGTTGCCGCCTGGGGTGTTCCAGTCGAAGTCTGTGCCGTCCCCGTGGACGGTTTCGACGAGGTGCTGCACGTCGTCGGGGATGGAGATGGTGGTGTTCGTGAGGCTGTGCAGAGTGCGGGAGGTCGTGGTGAGGAGGTGCTCGGAATACACCTCGCCCCACTGCTGGGGCACCCGTCCGCCGTCGGCGATCGGGTCGAGGACGACCAGCCGTGGTTCGGTGGCCCAGCCGGGGCGGGTGCGGCCGTCGGGGTAGCCGTTGCGCGCCCAGTGCTGTTCGTGGCGCCAGCAGCGGCCGGCGCGCTGGAGCAGCAGCGACATGGGGGCCAGGTCGCTGATGACGATGTCGGCGTCGAGGTCGAGGGACTGCTCCACGACCTGGGTGGCCACGACGATCCGCCGCTCGGGGCGTGGCCCGCTGCGGCCGAGGCCTGCGGTGACTTCTGCGGTGCGGGTCTCGCGGATGTGGGCGGGGAAGCGGGCGTGCAGCAGCTGCACCATCCCGCCCTGTTGGTGTGTGCGCTGGTCGAAGCGTTCACGTAGCCGCAGGTAGGTGGCTTGAGCGTCGGCGACGGTGTTGCACACCACCAACGCGGTCCCGCCTTCTGCCTCGCTGACCGGTTCCAGCAGCTGTTCGATCACGTCCTGCCGCGGGCGGGTGCGGCCGCCCGCCTCGTGGGCGACCGGTTCGACCTGGACGGCGAGTTTCATGCTGCGCGCGGATGCCTGCTCGGTACGGCGCCGCTCGGAGATCTCCGTGGCCCGGGCGCTCGCTGCGTCGACGTACAGCCATCCCGGGTAGGGCACCGGGAACGTCCGCTCGGCCAAAGCCGGTGCCGTGTTCCTCGCGCCCCTGCGGTTGCGCGTGTTGTGTCCGGCGCCCTGCAGGTATTCCTTGATCAGCCGGTCGCTCACGGACGCGGGCAGTGTCGCGGACAGGAGGACGACCGGCACCCCGTAGGCGCCGAGCCAGTTCAGCAGCCGGCCCAGCAGGACCTGCATGTACGGGTCGTAGGCGTGAGCTTCGTCCACGATGAACGTCTTGCCGGACAGGGCCAGCATGCGCAGCGCGTTGTGCCGCACCGGCAGCACCGCCATCAGCGCCTGGTCGATCGTGCCGACCGCGAACTGGGCGAGCAGCGGGCGTTTCGCGCCGCGCAGCCACCGTTGCGGCCGCATGTCCGTCTCCGCCCGGCCGCGGCCCGCCGGCCGTTCGTCGCCGTCGCACGTCAGCACCGGCTGCGTGTCCAGGTCCTCATCCGTGTAGGCGCTGTTGAGCCACGCCATGCTGTGGACCAGGGTCAGCCCCGCTTCCTTGCCGGACTGGGCCTGGAGGGTCCTTGCGATCCGGGCGTGCATCTGGTCGCTGGTGGCCATCGTGGGCAGCAGGAACACGTACCCCTGGGTGCCGAACGCGTGGGACAGGATCCGCTCGGCCTCCAGAGCGGTCTCGCTCTTCCCGTCCCCCGGCGCCGCCGTCACCACCAGGATCCCGCCCCGCCGCCCCGCACCGACTGCCTCCCGCAGCTCGTCGGCCATGGACCGCTGCAGCGGATTGGGTTCTCCGGCAATCCCGTACGCCTGCGCGAACTCCTTGCGTCCCAGCTGAACCCGGACCAGGCCCGCCCCCTTCAGCAGCGTCGGCGCATCCCGCTGCGAGCGGGCGAAATGCCCCTCCAGCGTCGGCTCCAACTCCCGCTGCCGCCCGCGGAGATAGTCCTCCTGACTCACCAGCCAGTCCGCCAGCATCACCACCCCGCACACCAGAACCGCCACGGCCGCGGTGAACTCCTCCGGCACCTGCGGCCGGCCCAGCGCCCCGTGTACCGCACCCGCGTGCGCCACCCGCTGCCCCGCCCACGCGGCATCACCCAGGAATCCAGGAGCGACACCGTCCTCCACACGGTGGAAGCGACCGTGATGGCCCCCGATCACCTCCGCCATCCGCTGCGCTGCCCGCACCTCCCCGCCGTCGGCCAGCCCCAGCGCAGTCAGCACGTCCTGCGTCACCTGCAGTCCCGCCACGTCATGGCCGAACCACTCCCCCGTCATCCGCTCCCGGCCGCTGGCCAGAGCTGGACTCAGATGCGCGCTGCCGTGCCGCGAACAGAACTGGAACCCCGACACCTTGCCGATGTCATGCAGACCGGCACACAGCCCCACCACCGCCCGAGCGCGATCGCTCTCGCCCGCGAACCCCATCCCCTCCGCGATCCGCAGCCGCTGACTCTCCGACAAAAACGCATCCCACAGGTGCAACGCCATCGCGGCAGCGTCTAACAGATGCCGCACCAGCGGATAAGGCGGCAAGCCGGGATCGAGCCCCCGCGACTTCCCCCACACAGACTCGTCCGGCACACCCCAGACCTCAGACATCCCAACCCCCAACCAGCAGCACATCACCTACCGAAACCGGCATTCAACCAGCCCTCACCGACAACACCCTCCTCCCCAACCAGCCAGGTAGAGTCCCCACATGGACCACCCAGACCCCTCCTGCCGCCAGGCAAAGGATCTGCAAAGTCACTCCTAAGCCCCAGCTCAGGAAGAGTCCTCCCCGCCGTCGCGGGGGTGCTCCGTCGGCGGGCGGCGGCCCGGGCCAGAAGGTGAGGTCCTCCCCGCCGTCGCGGGGGTGCTCCGGTCGGGCCACAACTCTTCCCGGACGGGTCCCGGTCCTCCCCGCCGTCGCGGGGGTGCTCCGCGGGGGCCCTTTTCCCGGATCAGGCGATTGATGTCCTCCCCGCCGTCGCGGGGGTGCTCCGCAGGCGTGCGGGCGGCGCTGCGCCTGGTGGGCGTCCTCCCCGCCGTCGCGGGGGTGCTCCGCGCGAGGGCCGCCCCGTCGGCCGGTTCCGCACGTCCTCCCCGCCGTCGCGGGGGTGCTCCGAACCGAGCCGTTGGAGCGCCACCCGCGTCGGCGTCCTCCCCGCCGTCGCGGGGGTGCTCCGCGGGCGGGCAACATCATGTGGGCGACCTCCATGTCCTCCCCGCCGTCGCGGGGGTGCTCCGGCCCGCGGCTTGGCGCTCATGGCCGAGGCCGCGTCCTCCCCGCCGTCGCGGGGGTGCTCCGAACCGAGCCGTTGGAGCGCCACCCGCGTCGGCGTCCTCCCCGCCATCGCGGGGGTGCTCCGTCCGGCGGCGGACCGGCCGTGGCCGTACCGCCGTCCTCCCCGCCGTCGCGGGGGTGCTCCCGCTCGGCGTGTGGATTCTGTCCTCCCCGCCGTCGCGGGGGTGCTCCAATGCGGGTGCCGGGCGGGGGCACGAGGCCGAAGTCCTCCCCGCCGACGCGGGAGTGCTCCGCCGCGCGGTCGGCGGCAGTTGAGGCCGCCCGCGTCCTCCCCGCCAACGCGGGGGTGCTCCGTACTGCCTGGCACATCGCCAGCTCGTGGTGCCGTCCTCCCCGCCGTCGCGGGGGTGCTCCGTGGTTGTGGATGTTGTGGCCGCCCTTGTTGTGGTCCTCCCCGCCGTCGCGGGGGTGCTCCGGCCGTCTACAACGTGCTGGCGATGCACGTGAAGTCCTCCCCGCCGTCGCGGGGGTGCTCCGTCGACGTTGGCCCGGCCGAACACGGTTGACGCGTCCTCCCCGCCGTCGCGGGGGTGCTCCGTCGTGCGGCCAGTCCGCGAGGTGGAGCCGCAGGTCCTCCCCGCCGTCGCGGGGGTGCTCCCGCCGCCGCCGGCCTCCGGGGCGGCACCGGCCGCGTCCTCCCCGCCGTCGCGGGGGTGCTCCGCGCCTGTCGATCTCGCCGACCCAGCCGTTCAGGTCCTCCCCGCCGTCGCGGGGGTGCTCCGCCGGCCTGTACCTCGGGGGACGCGAACGCCGCGTCCTCCCCGCCGTCGCGGGGGTGCTCCGTCCGCTACGTCGTCGTCAGCCCGGAGTTCTCCGTCCTCCCCGCCGTCGTGGGGGTGCTCCGTCCGCTACGTCGTCGTCAGCCCGGAGTTCTCCGTCCTCCCCGCCGTCGTGGGGGTGCTCCGAAACAACAGAGTTTCCCAACCCCCTCCGACCTGTCCTCCCCGCCGTCGCGGGGGTGCTCCGAAGTCGTTGCGGAACATTCTGCTGGGCCCGCGGTCCTCCCCGCCGTCGCGGGGGTGCTCCGGCGGAGATCTGTCACACCGCCGGCGTGCTCGCGTCCTCCCCGCCGTCGCGAGGATGCTCCGGCCCGCGACAGGTGGGTCCGGCGCTCCGCGGAGTCCTCCCCGCCAACGCGGGGGCGCCAAGGCAGAGTTTGTTGTCCGCGGACAACAAGCACGCCCTCCCGGCCAACGCGGAGGTGCTCCCACCAGCACGTGGGCTGGCAGACGCTGGCGTTGTCCTCTCCGCCGTCGCGGGAGTGCTCCGCCATGCTGATGAGTGCGGCGATGCCATCGCCCGTCCTCCTCGCCGTCGCAGGGGGTGCTCCGCGACCGCCGTGCGAGCGGTCCTCACCGAACTCGTCCTCCCCGCCGTCGCGGGGGTGCTCCGTCCGCAGCACTGACATTTCTGTCCTACCCTGGGTCCTCCCCGCCGTCGCGGGGGTGCTCCGTCGGTGTCGGCCATCGCGGTCGTCTCGACCACGTCCTCCCCGCCGTCGCGGGGGTGCTCCGTACGCCGAGTACGACGTCATGACGCGCTACCAGTCCTCCCCGCCGTCGCGGGGGTGCTCCGGAGCGATGGGCAGGGTTGCGTCCGGTGTGCTGGTCCTCCCCGCCGTCGCGGGGGTGCTCCGGCGTCGTCAACCCCGCCGGATCGTGACCGCGGGTTCTCCCCACCGACGCGCGGTACTCCGGAGCCAGCACGAAGGAGAAGGAGTGCCGCAGCCCCTCCCCGCCGCAGAGTTCGTTGTCCGCGGACAACAAGCGCGCCCTCCCCACCGACGCGGGGGTGTTCCAACCTGCGGGGTGGCGCCCCAGCCCAACCAACGGTCCTCCTCGCCGACGCGGGGCTGTTCCGCGGACAGACGTGCAGCTGCTTGTCAGGCCCTGTCCTCCCCGCCGCCGCGGGGGTCCTCGCCGCCAGGGCTGCCCCGGTACAGAGTTTGTTGTCCGCGGACAACAAGCGCGCCCTCCCCGCCGACGCGGGGGTGCTCCGGTCCGCATCCTCCTCGTGCGCGCGATCCTGGAGTCCTCCCCGCCGCCGCGGAGGTGTTCCGCGCATAGTGGTCGCGGCCCTGCCCGCCGGCAGGTCCTCTCCGCCGTCGCGGGGGTGCTCCGTCCGGGTTGACCCGGGCCCAGGCATGGTCGACGTCCTCCCCGCCGTCGCGGGGGTGCTCCGCCACGATCGGGCGGACTCAGGTGGAGCCGAACGTCCTCCCCGCCGTCGCGGGGGTGTTCCGCCCGTGGTCATGCTCGCGTGGACGGGCCTGGTGTCCTCCCCGCCGTCGCGGGGGTGTTCCGTCTACTTCCGGGCGATTCCCGCCCGGCACCCGGTCCTCCCCGCCGACGCGGGGGTGTTCCGCAGGCCCGCGGCCGCGGCCAGGCCGCACCGACGTCCTCCCCGCCGACGCAGGGGTGTTCCGGCGAAGCCCCGGCCGCCGCCGCGTGCCTCACCGTCCTCCCCGCCGTCGCGGGGGTGTTCCGATCCGGTGCCCCGGGTCCGGGAGGAGCGCGCGGTCCTCCCCGCCGTCGCGGGGGTGTTCCGCAGCAGTCGACGGCCTCGTCGACGCCGGCCTCGTCCTCCCCGCCGTCGCGGGGGTGCTCCGCCGTTCGCGGTCGACCTGTCGAGCCTGCGCGGGTCCTCCCCGCCGTCGCGGGGGTGCTCCGCTCCTGCGGGAGCTGGGTGACGACGTGTTCACGTCCTCCCCGCCGTCGCGGGGGTGCTCCTCGTGTTCGAGTGCAGTGGTGAGGTCGGCTACCGTCCTCCCCGCCGTCGCGGGGGTGCTCCGCTGTTCTCTCCCGCACGGTGGAGGTGCCCGACGTCCTCCCGCCGTCGCGGGGGTGCTCCGATCCTGCCGTGGCCCTGCGGTGAAGAGGGCTGGTCCTCCCCGCCGTCGCGGGGGTGCTCCGCCTTCGCTGGACTCCGACGCGCGCTCAGTCTCGTCCTCCCCGCCGTCGCGGGGGTGCTCCGTCCGGCGGCGGACCGGCCGTGGCCGTACCGCCGTCCTCCCCGCCGTCGCGGGGGTGCTCCGGTCGCCGGCTGGATGGCCATCGCCGAACAACTGTCCTCCCCGCCGTCGCGGGGGTGCTCCGCTACCTGTTCGCTTTCAGCCATGTGTCCCCCAGTCCTCCCCGCCGTCGCGAGGGTGCTCCGACTGGTGGGCGCAGCACGGCAGGCTCACCGTGGTCCTCCCCGCCGTCGCGGGGGTGCTCCGCGTCGAGAACGCTCCCGCTCATGGCCGGGTAGGTCCTCCCCGCCGTCGCGGGGGTGCTCCGGCGGCAGGGCGCATGATCAACGCGCTCGGCCGGTCCTCCCCGCCGTCGCGGGGGTGCTCCGCCGCGGTGGAGTCCGCACGCGCGGTCCGCGATGTCCTCCCCGCCGTCGCGGGGGTGCTCCGTGGGTGGCCGACCCCGCCAACTGGTTGCGGGTGTCCTCCCCGCCGTCGCGGGGGTGCTCCGCGCAGCACCGTGTGCTCGGGGTCGAGGGCTCCGTCCTCCCCGCCGTCGCAGGGGTGCTCCGGTGCCGGCGTTGTCGGCACACCCTCGAGGAAGGTCCTCCCCGCCGGCGGGGGGTGCTCCGCGGCACCTCGGCGGCTCGGGCGGGACGACGCCGTCCTCCCCGCCGTCGCGGGGGTGCTCCGCTCTCCAGCGCTCATGAACCCGTCGGACCGCCGTCTTCCCCGCCGTCGCGGGGGTGCTCCGCCGGCCGACTCGGACTGACACCTCCGCTCCTTGTCCTCCCCGCCGTCGCGGGGGTGCTCCGCGGATCAACCGGCGCAACGGCGGCTGGCGCACGTCCTCCCCGCCGTCGCGGGGGTGCTCCGCTGATGTCCTGGCGGACGCCGACGATGGCCTTGTCCTCCCCGCCGTCGCGGGGGTGCTCCGGTGGTCTGGGATGAGGGCGCCCGCCACTCGAGTCCTCCCCGCCGTCGCGGGGGTGCTCCGGTCATGGAATGGGACGGCGGCCGCTGGTGGCAGTCCTCCCCGCCGTCGCGGGGGTGCTCCGTAGGCGAACGCCATGTCCATGTGCGGGTCCGAGTCCTCCCCGCCGTCGCGGGGGTGCTCCGCCCGATCCTGGACAGCCGACGAACGGCGCGGTGTCCTCCCCGCCGTCGCGGGGGTGCTCCGCCCCACGGTTCGACACCCGCGAGGATGCACTCGTCCTCCCCGCCGTCGCGGGGGTGCTCCGCTCGCCGATCTCCCCTGGGAGGCCCGCGACTTGCCCTCCCCGCCGTCGCGGGGGTGCTCCGCGGGCGGGCAACATCATGTGGGCGACCTCCATGTCCTCCCCGCCGTCGCGGGGGTGCTCCGGCCCGCGACAGGTGGGTCCGGCGCTCCGCGGAGTCCTCCCCGCCAACGCGGGGGCGCCGAGGCAGAGTTTGTTGTCCGCGGACAACAAGCACGCCCTCCCCGCCAACACGGAGGTGCTCCGGTGTCCCGGTCGTAGGCCCGGATCTGCGGCACGTCCTCCCCGCCGTCGCGGGGGTGCTCCGTTCCCAGGGCCCAAGCCTTCCACGCCGACCGGGTCCTCCCCGCCATCGCGGGGGTGCTCCGTCCGGCGGCGGACCGGCCGTGGCCGTACCGCCGTCCTCCCCGCCGTCGCGGGGGTGCTCCGCCCGGCCAGGGCGGCGGCACACCGGCCGCGTCGTCCTCCCCGCCGTCGCGGGGGTGCTCCGGTGGGCCCGCTCCCGCTCGGCGTGTGGATTCTGTCCTCCCCGCCGACGCGGGAGTGCTCCGCCGCGCGGTCGGCGGCAGTTGAGGCCGCCCGCGTCCTCCCCGCCAACGCGGGGGTGCTCCGTACTGCCTGGCACATCGCCAGCTCGTGGTGCCGTCCTCCCCGCCGTCGCGGGGGTGCTCCGCTAGCCACGGGGCGCCCCGGGGGCGGGCGGGGGTCCTCCCCGCCGTCGCGGGGGTGCTCCGCGCCGGCACTTCCGGCGAGCCTGACCAACACGGTCCTCCCCGCCGTCGCGGGGGTGCTCCGTCGTGCGCGTAGTCCTCGACGAACACGCCCGCGTCCTCCCCGCCGTCGCGGGGGTGCTCCGCTCATGGGCGAGCGGGACGGCGTGGACCGCACGTCCTCCCCGCAGTCGCGGGGGTGTTCCGACCTGCGGGGTGGTGCCCCAGCCCGACCAACGGTCCTCCTCGCAGACGCGGGGCTGTTCCGCGTGCTGTGTGCTGGTCCTCCCCGGCGACACGGGGGCCCTCGCCGCCGCAGGGCTGCCCCGATACAGAGTTTGTTGTCCGCGGACAACAAGCGCGCCCTCCCCGCCGAAGCGGGGCTCCGAAGGGGCAGCGCCGGGCATGCACGCATCGGGCCAACGCTGCCCGCGTCGGGGAGTACTCCAACAACGCTCTCGCCTGTTCTTGCCCGCCGGAGTGGGCCAGGTCGTCACCTTTCCAGCAACGACGGTACTAAGGTAGCGCCATGACTGCTCCCTATAGCCCCGATGATCGGGAAAAGGTAGTTGCCAAGCTGCCGACTATTCTGCGGCGGGAACTCAAAGTACGTGCCGCAGAACTGGGTCTGGACATCCAGGACGCTGTCACGTCCGGGGTGACGTCCTGGCTGCAGCTCGAAGAGCATCCCGTGGTCGACACGAGTGGTGGTGCTTCGTTCGCCACGTACCTGCCGGCGGGGCTGTACGAGATGCTGAAGTCCGCAAGCAAGTCGCGCCGGCTGTCCTACAACCAGAGCGTGGCGCAGTCGATTCGGCACTGGCTGGACACCCATCCGTCGCCTCGCCCTGGGCCTGCTCGGGCGGGGGGAGCGCGGCGCCTCGTCTTCGGGAACCAGAAGGGGGGTGTGGGCAAGACCTCGGTGTCTGCGGGTGTCGCTCAGGCGCTGGCCGAGATGGGGCAGCGAACTCTGTTGATTGACTTCGATCCGCAGGGCCATCTCACCCGGCAACTCGGCTACACGATGCTGGAGATCGACTCCTCCAGCCTCGCTAAGTACATGCTCGGTGAGGCTGAGGGTGATGTGCGGGAGCTGTTCGTTCCCATAAGGGGGGGTGACTTCGAAGAGCGTCTGTGGCTGCTGCCTTCGTGCAAGGACGCTTTCCTTCTCGATGCGAAGCTGGCCACCACTCGCGCCGTGCGTATCAAGGAGACCGCGCTGGAGCGGGTCCTCAGCGAGGTGGAGGGCGACTTCGACTTCATCGTCGTCGACTGCCCTCCGAGCCTCGGCTACACCATGGACACCGCCCTCTACTACGCGAGGACTCGGGAGGGCGAGGAATCGGGCCAGTCAGGTCTCGTGGTTCCGGTCCAAGCAGAGGACACCTCCGGCGACGCCTTCGACATGCTCGCCGACCAGATCGAGGACCTGTGCGAGGACCTGAAGCTGGAGATCCCCATCATCGGGTTCGTCGTCAACCTCTACGACGCGCGCAACGGCTACATCGCGACCTCGTCCCTCGAGTCGTGGCAGAGCATGGACGAACCGGTACTTGGCATCGTCCCGGAGCTCAAGGAGCAGCGGGAAGCGGTTCGCCGTAAGGAACCGCTGCTCGCTTACGAGCCGGATTGTGAGCAGGCTCAGGCCCTGCGTTCGATCGCACGGAGGATCAAGGGATGAGCATCGCCGACAAGGTCGGAGCCAGCAGCTCGTTCGGCCGTACCCGGCAGCGGAGCGAGCGCGGGCGTGCCAAGGCCATCGCGGAGGGGGCGATCCCTTCTTACGAGCTGGTGCGGCTGGAGCTGGCTCAGGTCTCCCCCACCCCTCTTAACCCGCGCCGTAACTTCGGCGCGGACGAGGACATGAGCCGCTTTGGTGAAGAGCTGCGCCAGGTGCAGCTTGCAGCGTGTGTCGCGGTCACGCGTAGCGCCTATCTGGCCCTGTGGCCGGCACACGAGGACGCGATCGGTGAGGCCTGCCAGTACGTGTTGATCAACGGGGAACGCCGCTTCCGCAGTGCTCTCCACGTGGGCATCGAGCAGCTCGACTTCGTGGTGCGGGATGACCTGGCGTCCTCTCGTGAGGACTTCGTCGACCACCTTCTCGCTGAGAACCTCGATCGCGAGGACTTCGACGTGTTGGAGCGTGCTCGCGGTGTGCAGCAGCTGGTGGACGTGTGCGCGGAGGACGGCGGGGAGCGGGGGGCGCGGAGTCGTGCTGCACAGCGGCTCGGTAAGGATCGGTCGTGGGTTACCAATCAGCTGGCTCTGCTGACGCTGCCGGAGGAGATCCAGGTGCTGCTGAGTACCGGTGAGGTGTCGGAGAGGGACGGTCGTGTGCTGGCTCGGCGTCTGAAGGACGACGCGAGCCTGACGCCGGAGATGCTGATGTCGCTCCTGAACAGCGCGAAGGATGCCGCCGAGGAGCAGAAGGCCGAGACGGAGCGGCTGTTGGCGGCTGGTCGGGAAGCTCTGGCGCAGGTGGGTTCGGCTGGTTTGTTGTCCGCGGACAACAAGCCGGCCGAATCGGAGGGGGCGATCAGCAGCAGTGGGGTCGGAGAGGGCGACTCGGGGGACTTGTTGTCCGCGGACAACGTTTCTGCTGTCGAGGCGGGGCCGTCGGCGGATGTTGCGGCTGAGGCGCCGTCTCCGACGCCGGGGCGGTCGGGCTTGTTGTCCGCGGACAACAAGCCTGCGGCCTCCGTAGCCGTGGTCGAGGCGAATGGATCGGCGTCGCCGGGGCGATCAGAGCCGCCTGCGCCTGGGGGACAGGCTGCGGACGGTGTTCCGGTTCCGCGTGAGGAGGGTGCTGCCGCCGATTCGGTGCGGCCTGTGGTTACGGGGGTCAGGTTTCCGTACGACAACGCGATGCGGGCTGCTGAGTTTCTGAATGCCCGCATGGATGACGTCCAGTTCCTGGCTTTGGTCGACAGGCTCAACGAGCTGGCTGGGAGCCGGCGCGGTTCGGTAGGCGCGCCTGCTGAGTAGGTGGCGTAGGCCCGGCACTCGGCGATCCGTGCAGCGCTGTCGGCTCTGAAACACGGAAGGCCCGGCCCCCAGCACAGTGCGGGGAGCCGGGCCTTGGCGCGTCAGGTCGCCCCGGTCTCGAGTGTCGATGCGGAGCGACTGTTGGCCGCCGGTCGTACTGCTTTGGCGCAGGCTGGTTCGGCGGGCTTGTTGTCCGCGGACAACAAGCTGGCCGAAGGCGAAGTGGCGACCGGCACCGGCATGGTCAGAGGTGGCGGCTCGGGGGACTTGTTGTCCGCGGACAACGTTGCTGCTGCCAGGCGGCTGCGGCCGTCGGTGGACGTACAGGTCTCGCACCGTCCGGGTCGTGCGGGTTCTCAACTACGTCCTGATCGTGGTTGTCGGCCGACGGGGCGGTGACGGGGTGGCCCCCGCGGCGTCCGCGCCCTCCCTGGGCGCGGCCGGCAACGCCGCCGCGCCCCGGTCGCGGAAGGGGTCAAGGCTGGGGCCAGCGGGGAACCGAGCGGGCGTGGCTGCCGGGGGAGTCTCGGGCCGGGGCGGTGCCGGCGGGGTGGCTGTTGTGGCGTCCGGGCAGTGGTGCGTCGGTCTCTGCGAGGAGGCTGGCACGGCAGGGGGTGATGTGGATTGGGTGCGGGATGGTGCGGGGCCGGTGTGGCTGTGGACCGGGGCGTTCTGATTTTCGTGATCTGAGGGTGGGGGAGTGGTGGTCGTCCTACGGTGGGTGGCCAGTTGAGGGCGTCGGGGGAGGGCTTGCTGTGTCGCGGGTAGTACTGGGTCCTCGCTGAGGTTGCCGATGATTCATCGGCGGCTCAGTCCGCTGCCGGTGGAGGGGCGCGGCGGATGGCCGGGCTCCGTGGTGCTGGGCGCGGAGACGGAGGCCGGGGTGTCGCGCGTTCGTGCGCACCGGGTGTTGTTCGCGCTGACGCCGAGGAACGCGCAGGGGGTGACCTGCTGGTCAGCGGGTCACAGGACTGTCTTGCCGGCCGGTCCGGGGGACGTGTCGGGCCGTTTCCCGGACTGACGGATGCCGGGGCGGACTGCGCCGGCCGGTGGTCGGTGATCGGCGCACGGGCGGAAAACAGGTACGGCGTGGGAGAGCGGGGCTGGGGTGGAGCGGGGTCGTGTGCTGGGGGTGGCCGGTCCGGGCGGTCCGGGGTCGGGGTATGCGGTGGGTGGGCGTCTGGTGCTGACGTCCGCGCACGTCGCGGCCCAGACTGGTGAGCGGGTCGAAGTGTTCCAACTCGGCCGGGACGGTACTTGGGGCGGGTCGGTGGTGTGGTGCGGCACGCCTGGCGGGCGGGACGACGCCGCGCTGGTCCTGCTCGACGACCCGGCATGGCCCTCGCCGGGGGCGGTGCGCTGGGGGCGGATGGTCACAGACGAGCCCGGCGCCGCGTGCCGGACCTGGGGCGTTCCCGATGTGGCCCAGCGGCCCGGCCAGCCGGTGGAGGCCGTCCAGGCGGAGGGGCGGATCAACCCGGGCAGCGGGTTCGTGGGCAACCAGTATGTGGTGGACCTGCTCCAGCACCCTCCGCAGTGGTCGCAGCAGGGAACCTCGCCGTGGGGCGGTCTGTCCGGGGCGGCCGTGTTCTGCGGCCGGCTCCTGACAGGGGTGGTTGCCTCCGACCGGGCGCATTCCGGACACGGCGAGCTGAACGCCGTCCCCGCCTACGTCCTGCACCACGACCCTTCGTTCCGCGCCGTGTTGACGGAACACGGCGGCCCCGCGGCCGGCCTGGAGGCGGTGGAGTTCCAGCACCTGGCCGACGCCCAGGCCGAGAGTGGGGCAGGTGCGGCTTCGCCTGCGGTGCTGCTGCAGGCGGGCCGGCAGACAGTGCCCTTCCATGGCCGCGAAGACCTGCTCGCCGACCTGCTCACGTGGTGCGGCCGGGGCGGGTTTGGGGCGTGGCTGCTGCACGGGCCTGGCGGGCAGGGCAAGACCCGGCTCGCCCACCACCTGGCCGCTTTGCTGGCCGCCGACAACTGGGCGGTGCTGTGGCCGCGCTCCGACGCCGAAGCGCCGGAACTGCGCGAGCTGCGGCATGCAGTCAAACCGCTGCTGGTCGTCCTCGACTACGCCGAGGCCCGCACCGGGCAGCTGGCCCCGCTCGTCGAGGCCGCCGCCGACCACGGCGGCGACACACCGTTCAAGGTGCTGCTGCTGGCCCGCACCGACGGCGACTGGTGGACCCAGGCCACGAGCGCCACTCGCCTCGCCGAGGATCACCTCGATGCGGCGCCCTCGGTCCTGCTGACACCGCTGGAGCAGGCCTCTGGCCCGCGCACGCAGGCCTACCGCACCGCCGCCCGCGCCCTGGCCAACGCCCTGCACCGAGTGCGCGATCTGGCCCCCCACGACTGGCGCGCCGCCGCCGACGCCCTGCCCACCCCGCAACTCGACCACGATGGCTACGCCAATGCTCTGACTTTGCAGATGACCGCCCTCGCCGACCTCCTCGACACCGCCACCCCCGGCAGCAAAGATGCAACAGAGGTATCTGCGGTCCAGCGGGCACAGGAGCTGGAGGACCGCCTGCTGGCACACGAGCGCCGCTACTGGCAGCACGGCGCCGCTACGCATGGCCTATCTCCGGTTCTGAGCCGCAGCACTCTGGAGAAGGCGTTGGCCGCCGCCCACCTCGTGGGCGCGGCCGACCACGAACAGGCCGACCGCACATGGTCCACACTCCCTGCCCTCGCGGACCAGGCCCGCGACCGGCGCGACCAGGTCACCGCCTGGATCGCCGCCCTCTACCCCCCGGCCGTACCGGGCCGGCCGTGGGGCGCGCTCCAGCCCGACCGGCTCGCCGAACGCCACATCGGCCGCATCCTGGACACCGACCCCGCCATAGCCGAACACCTGATCAACGGCGCAGACGACGCGCAGACCGCCCAGCTCCTCACCGTCTACAGCCGCGCCGCCGCCCACCCCGTCTTCGACGGCCGCCTCGACGCCCACCTCACCGGCCTGTGCACCCGCCTGCCGCACCGGCTCACCCCCCACATCATCACCACCGCCGTCCAGGCCGACCACCCCCAGCCCCTCATCACCGCCCTTCACACCCTCATCAAGGACTCCACCACCGACATCGACGACCTCACCACCCTGCATGACCGCTTCCCGCACTCCAGTCGGCGCCTCGACCGCACCGCCGTCCACCTCGCCCAGGCCATCGCCAGCCACTACCGTGCGCTGGCGGAGGCGAACCCGGACGCCTACCTGCCCCACCTCGCCATGTCCCTGAACAACCTGTCCACCCGCCTGGGGAGGGTGGGGCGCCGGTCGGAAGCACTCGCCGCGATCGAGGAAGCCGCACAAATCCTCCGCACCCTCGCCAAGGCGAACCCGGACGCCTACCTGCCCCACCTCGCCATGTCCCTGAACAACCTCTTCATCGATCTGAGAGAGCTGGGGCGCCGGGCGGAAGCACTCGCTGCGATCGAGGAAGCCGCACAAATCCGCCGTGCGCTGGCGGAGGCGAACCCGGACGCCTACCTGCCCGACCTCGCCACGTCCCTGAACAACCTGTCCACCAGTCTGGGGGAAGTGGGGCGCAGGGCGGAAGCACTCGCCGCGATCGAGGAAGCCGCACAAATCCGCCGCACCCTCGCCAAAACCAACCCGGACGCCTACCTGCCCCACCTCGCCGCGTCCCTGAACAACCTGTCCATCCGCCTGGCGGAGGTAGGGCGCCAGGCGGAAGCACTCGCCGCGATCGAGGAAGCCGCACAAATCCGCCGTGCGCTCACCGAGGCGGGTCACGAGGTCACGCTGGAGCTCTAACCAGAGCTACTTCAGGTGTAGCTGAGTCGTGAGACAAGGTGGGTGCCGACGCCCCCTCCCTCCGTCCCAGAGACACAAAGGGGCATGGCCTCCCAAGACATAGCAGCGTGTCGGTGGCCTTCCTGCGTGATGGACAGGCTGGAAGGGTCAAGGGTGTCGGCATGAGCCGAGTGCTAGCGGTGTACAGCGAGAAGGGCGGCGTGGGCAAGAGTGCCCTGTCCGCGGGTCTGGTCGCGGCCGCGCGACGCCGGAAGCGCCCGGTGGTTGCCGGTGACTTGGATCCGCGCGCCACGTTCTCGGCGGAGCTCGGCATCGCGGCGGACTCGCCGCCGGCCTTCACGATGAACGACCTGCTGGCGCTGGACCCGCAGGGAGACACGGGCCTGGCTGCCGACGCGATGGTTCCGGCCGGGGAAGCGTGGTCGGGTGTCCAGGTCATCGCTGCGGAGCGAGCGCTGGCGAACCGGGAGACGGACAACGTCGCGGTCGGTCTGGAGTTTCGACTGCGGATGGCGCTGAAGGGCGTCATCCCCGAGGACGGCGTCGCGGTTTTGGACCTGCCGCCGCGGGCCGGCGGCAAGCTGGTGACGTCGGCCCTCGTGGCAGCGACGGACGTGGTCATCCCCGCAACCTTGGACGAGGACGGACGTATCGGCGCCGCAGAGGCATTGAGCACGATCCGGCTTGTGCAGGACCTGGGGATGAACCCGAACCTGCGCGTGGTGGGCATTGTGCCGTCCATCGTTCCGGGTGGGCGCAGCACGCTGAAGGACGCCATAGGGAAGCACTTGGCGGATACGTATGGGTCGCTCTATCGGGATGATCTGGCGATTCCGCGTCACTCGGTGCGGCAGCAGACGCGGTTCGCGTGTGTGCCGATCACCGATGCGTCGGGCCGGGAGGCGCAGGCCCTGACGGACGCTTACGACAGGATCCTGATGGCGGGAGTGGCGCAGTGACCAACAAGCTGATCGCGGCGGGGAAGAACCGGCTGCAGAAGGCGGAGGACTCGCGGATTGACCCGGCAGTGCCGGCGGAGCTTCAGGTTGCCCGGGAGTCCATCGGGAGTGCCGAGCTGAACCCGTTCGCTGGTGGCCGGGTGCTGGGCGCGGACGATGTGACCGGCACGCCGGAGGAGCAGCTCGCCTTCGTCACGGGCCGGCTGGTCGAGATCGACTCGATGGGCAGTCGGGCCGAGGACTTTGTGACCCTGAACAAGGGCGCGCTCCTGGAGGTCGCCCGCGACCGTGAGCTGCATGTGGTGGCGGGTGAGTCGAGCTTCGCCCGGTGGGCAGCTGGGGTTCTGGACATCGAGGAGAAGTACGTCTTCGAGTTGGTGGCGGACGCCGCTCGGATTCGGGCTGTCGGGGCCCTTGGCCCGGAGCTCTCGCGGCATCTGACCCGGGCGTCTGCCCGGAAGTACATGGCGAGCGTGATCTCTGACCACGGGGTGGAACTCGCGCGGACGGCGCTGGAGCGAGGCGTGGCCGAGGCGGCTGCGCAGGGCAAGCGCCGACCTACGGTGGCGATGCTGACTCAGGCCACACAGGCAGTCACGGCGATCGAGCAGGTGTCGGCCGCGCCTGCGATTCCGACCCAGGGGCAGGGGTCAGAAATTTCTGACCCTCCTGCTTCCGGGGCGGGCGCCCCGGCGGTTGCCGCTGAACTCGGTGCGATCCAGCGGGCGGTCGGGGCGGTGCAGGAGCGGGCGTTCCGGGTTCTCGCTCCTGGCGCGGTCCGGGCTGCTGCGGCCTCAGATCCCGTCAGCCTGGTGGACGCCCTGGAGGCATTGGAGACGGAGCTGGAGAAGGCCGGTAAGCGCCTGACTGCCGCTCGGCAGTCAGCAGCTGCGGCCTTGGAGGCCGCCACCATCCCAAAGGTCTGACGCCGCGAGGGCGGCGTGAAACGCAAAAACGGCCCCGGTGGCCCGGACTTGAAGTCCGGGCCACCGGGGCCGTTTTTGCTTGCTTCGCGGCCATCAGAACGCGGCGGGCCGCTTCACGGGCACAGAGCTCAGCGCGACGTGACCTTCAGACATCGGGCGGCCCGTGGACGGGGCAGGTGACCGCGGGCGCCGGACAGCTGCCTCAGCCCGGCGTCAGGCTCACAGCGCGGCTCCGGCGGCGGCCAGGGCGAGGAGCGCCAGAGCGGTGAGGGTGAGGTCGACGGCGCGGCGCAGGAGCGTGTACTTGCGCAGGGCGATGCGGGAGAGGACGCGGATGCGGGCTGCGCGGGTGTCGGTGCTGAGGCCGGCGCGGATCTCGTCGTCGTCGAGGCGGGCCCAGTGCGGGAATGAGCTGCGGTCGTCTCCTCGGAGGCGGGGGCGGACGACCAGGAGCAGGAGCACGGCCGCTGCGGCGAGAGTGAGCGCGGCAGCGGCGCCGGCCAGTTGGGCGGGCAGCGGCCAGTCCCTCCGGGCGGCGGATACGAGGCCGGCGAGCACCGCACCCGCGAACGCGAGCAGTAAGGATGCTTTGGCGTCGGTGCGGGCGACTTCTCCAGCGACCGTCGCGCATGCGTCGGTGAGGTTCCGGTCCGTCTGCGGATCGATGCCGACCGGGGCGGGCGTAGTGGTGGTCATCGTGAACTCCTTCGGTCAGGCGGCGAGCCGCTGCGCGGCGGCCGGGGTGATGTAGGTGGAGGGGTCGGCGGGGGTGCCGTCGTGGCATTCCAGACAGCTGCCGAGGGTGCGCAGGGGGATGCAGTGGTGGTAGCGGCGGCCACACGGGCCGGGGCACTGCTGCCGGGCGGCCATGGCCCGGTCGAGGGCGGCCTCCTGCGCGAGCGTGGGAATCCGCTTCGGGAGGGCGAGGTCGATCCGGTAGAGCCACGCGAAGCGGCGGCCGGTGCGGCACTCGATTCGGGCCGCGGGCTCCTGCCCGCCAGGGCGCAGGCCCATGGCGCGGAGCTGTCGGCGGGTGGCGTAGCCGGGGCCGGCCTGCCGCCATCGGTAGACGGGCAGAGACCCGTCGCCGGGGTCGTGCGGGTCGACGTCGACCACGTCCTGGTCGTGCTCGGCGGCCGGTGTCACGGCCGGGCCCAGCGGGGACCGAGCGGGCGCGGCTGTCGAGGGAGTCGGGGGCCGGGGCGGTGCGGACGGGGCCGGCCGATCCGGCGTCGGGGGCGGGGGGTGAGCATGCGGGTCCTCCAGAGAACAGCGCTGCGCCCGCCCCGATCGGGGGCGGGCGCAGCGGGTGAGGGGTGGGTCAGGTGCGTGCCGGAGTGGGCGCGGGAGTGGTGTGCCCGGGCCGCGGCTCACCGTCCTGAGGTGTGTTCAGCGGGCCAAGGTTGGCGCAGAGCAGCCAGCCGCAGACCACACCGGTCACGAAGTAGATCTTGTGGCGGTTGGCCTTCCACCAGCTCGGCGGGGTGGGCTCGGTCAACACACCTATGACAGCCACAGGGATGAGGCTCCTCGGATCGGGGTCAGGAGAATGTGCGTGAGGCCGGTCGGCCTGGCCAGCCCTCTCCTCTTGGAGCAGGAGAGGGCTGGCCGGAGCGGCCGGACACGAAGAAGGCCCACGCCTTGAGGCGTGGGCCTTGTCGGTGCTGGTGGTGGCGGGTCAGAGGTCGGAGGGCAGGCGCTCCCCGGTCTCAGCGTCGTACGCGACGCCGGTGGGCGAGAGCCGGATCATCCGGGATGGCGCCTTTACACCCTTCACCCATTTCCTCCCACCGATAGCGACGCGGACCGTCACGTCGGCCAGTGGATCCTCAACAGGCAAGGACAGCTCAGGTGATTCGGCGAACCACTCCGCAGGCTTCTCGCTGCTCGCTGTCTGCCCGTCGGCGTCGAGGCGTAGATAGCGGGCGTCCTTCTCGAAGTAGGTTCGCAGCTCGATGATCACCTGATCGCGCTCGCGGTTCCAGCGCGCCAGGACGTCTGCGTTCACTCCGTCAAGGCGCACTTCAGCTCCGGAGCGCCCCTTATAGGAATCAGCCTTCGCCTTGCGGTCCTGCTGCTGATCACTCTCGCTCATCTGCCCTACGCCAACGATGGCGAGGGAGAGTGCGGCTGCCGTGGCGGTGGCCGCGTAGGGCCAGCGCCGGCGGCGACGCGAGGGCGGCTCATCTGCCGGTTCGGGTGTGGGGGGGACGTCTGCCCCCTGATACCACGCCTGCTCCGGATCGCGGTTCGGTTGCTCGAACCAGTCCAGGTTCTTCCCCATGCGCGTGACGGTAGCGCGCAGGGTCGCGGCCTGGTGTCGGTCGCCGCTGAGATCAGCCATCTGTGCGCGGGTGACCAGCCAGCGTGCGGCTTCTGTGGAACTGATGCCGTGCCGGTTGATGTCCTCGCGCTCGCCGATGGCTGCGATCTGGGCGGCCTCGCTGTGCCGGCCCTCGTGCGCGGCGCGGAGCGCCAGGTCGTGCCGGAGGTCGTCCTCCGGGGCTGCCGCGAAGACAGGCGTCGCGGCGGTGTCGTGGTCGACGACGTTGGGCGGCAGGTCCCAGTCCCATCCGTCGCGCACGTTCGCGTCGGTGTCGGTCGGGTGCGGTGCGAGCAGCTCGTCCAGGAGGTCAGGCTCCGCGTCGGTCGGCTCCTCGCAGAGGCGCTCCTCGGAAGCGGCGACGTCGGTGTCCTCCTGGTCGGCATCGGCCTCCAGTACCTCCGGCTCCTCGTCCCGGGCGAGGATCTGCTGTGCCGCGCGCCGCCGGGCGGAGGTATCGGTCAGCTCCGCCTCTTCCTCGGTGAGGACGGTCTGGACGATGTCGACGTAGCCGGGCCCGACTTTCCACACGGCTTGGCCGGGGCCGAGGCCGGGGATCGCGTCGACGGCCCACTGGGGCAGGCCGAGGAGCGTTCCCACCGCGGTGGCCTCCTCGGGGCCGAGGCGGCCGATGTGGGCGATCTC
Organism: Streptomyces genisteinicus; assembly: GCF_014489615.1. Taxonomy (GTDB): domain Bacteria; phylum Actinomycetota; class Actinomycetes; order Streptomycetales; family Streptomycetaceae; genus Streptomyces; species Streptomyces genisteinicus. Next base: position 21,317 of record NZ_CP060827.1, on the reverse strand, counting down.
GCAGAGCCGCGCGAGGTCCTGTGCCCGGCCGTCGCCGAGGTCGGACAGGGTGTGCATGACGACGTCCAGCGACAGCGCGGCCTTGCGCGAGTTCTTGAGCTGTCGCTGGATCAGGGAGGCGGTGGCGGGGGACAGCAGGATTTGCCACGCTTCCTCCAGCACCAGGTGCCGGTGCGTCGCGGTGGACTGGGGCAGCCAGACGTGTTCGGCCCAGCAGGAGACGGCGGCCATCAGCGAGGGAATCGCCGGTGAATTGCGATCGAGGGTGGTGAAGTCGAAAGACACGATGGGGAGATCGGTCGGCGGCAGGCCGGCGTCCTCGCCGTCGAACAGGCCGCTGAGCGAGCCTTCGGTGTAGCGGGAGAGGGCCATCGCGGCGGCCTCTCCCCACTCGGCGAGCCGGGCGGCCGGCCAGCGGCCGTCCTGGGGACTGACCAGGGCATCCACCAGCCCGGTGAGCGCCGTCGCCTTGGGGTGGCTGAGGGCGTGCTGAAGCGCGTGGGTGGCCTGGGTGGTCAACGCGTCGGGCTCAACCGCGAGGATCAGAGAGCGGACCAGCTGCTCGCGCACCGGCGCGGAGAACAGCGGCGAGCACGGGTTGAGCCGGAAATCACCGGCTCTGACGACGCAGCCGCCGAGAGCTTGGGCAACCGGGCGCCATTCGCCGGTCGCGCCGTCCTCCCCGAAGGAGTCGATGACGACGAATTGGTGGTCGTGGTGGCGAACCTCCCGCAGCGCCCGTGCTTTGGCCGTCGTCGACTTTCCCGAGCCAAGTCCACCCAAGGCCAGCGTGTTGGTGGAGGGCAGAATCGCGGCCGGCGCCAGGACGGGGGACAGGTGAAACGCCCTGCCGTCGAGAAGGCTGCGGCCGATCGGGACACCGGGAAACTGTGTGCTGGAGGCGACGAGGGGCGCGGTGATCGCGGCGTGGGTCGTGGGCAGGCGGATCACAGGATCGTCCCTTTCTGGGTGGAGGCGCCGTGCGGGGTGGTCATGATGTGCGCGCGGTGCTGCTGGCCGGGCAGCCAGTCGAGGCGGATGCGGTGCCGGTCGGCCATGAGCGAGGCGGTCCAGCGGGCGTCGGTGACGGTCTCGGGACTGTGGCCCCAGACAGTCAGGTAGGCGTCGAGGTCGACGAGGGTCGCGCCCTGAACCAGGGCCCCGTGGGTCGTGCTGTTCGCGGCCTGGAGAGCGTCCTGCTTGATCTTGTCCGCCGTCCACGCCTCGGCGGCGGCCGACTGCCAGCGCGCGGAGCGCCGCGATTGGGCTGCGGGCAGCGGCCGGTAGAGGACGGCGATCGACCGGTCGGTACCGGCCTGCCTGATCGCCTCGCCCTCTTCCAGGAGGAGACGGCGCATCAGGTCGCCGTCCGTCTCCGCCGGCCAGCCGGTGATCCGGGCCGTGGCCGCGAACCTCCCGTCGTCCAGCCCGATCCAGCCCTGGCACCGCTCCACCACCTCGGGGAGGGGATCGACCTCCGCCGGGATCAGTGCTCCGAGCCGGGCGAACTCGCCCTCCAGCGTGGCGAGGAGCCGGTCGGTCTGGCCCAGGCCCTTCGGGACGTGCACGGAGATCGTCTGGGTGTGGGCGGTGTACTCGCCCACGGCGGCGTGGTGGGTGACGTGGACTTGGATGCCGGCGGTGCGGGCCTGGCTGCCCGCCCACGTCAGCGCGCGGGCGTACGCGTCGTGGAACTGGGCCCGGCGCAGCGGGTCCTGGACAGTGCCGTGCTCGGGGTGGAGGGTCCAGGTCATCGTCGCGCCGGGCCGGTCGACGGCGGAGTCCGGGATGGTGCGCTCGCGCAGCCGTCGGTAGCCGACGGCTGCCCACCGGGCGGCCGAGCGCGGCCCGGGAGCGATGTTGAGCATCGCCGCGGCCCCCGCGACCGCGCCGAGGGCCCACATCGGGGGAGGGGTGACGAGAGCGGACATCAGGACCGCGCCACCCGCGCCCAGGTTGAGTTTGGTGAGCAGGGTCTCGGTGGGGCTCAGGCCGCGCTGGAGGGCGGGGACGCGGTAGCCGGGCGTCAGCGAGTACATCGGTCTCTCCTTTGAAGGGGTGCGGGAACGGCTCCGGGCCCGCGCCGAAGCGCGGGCCCGGAGCCGATGCACGGCTGTTACGGGTTGGGGTTGGGCGGCGTCGTCCTGCCTGCCGGGGCCGGGCTGGGTGTGGGCGGCTGCGGGGCAGCCGGCCGCGCCGGGCTGGCGGGCCGGACGGGCGGGACCACTCCGGCCGACGCCCGCGCCTCCCGGCGCGCCTGGGTGATCTGCGCCGTGCGGACGGTGTCCCGCCGCACCTGCGCCACCACCGACTCGGTGGTGAGCCGGGCGGGGCGCTGACGCTGCTGCACGCCGTAGGCGGCGAGCAGCACCCCACGGTCCCGGGACACTGCGCGCCCCGGGGTGTCCACCGTGCGCGGCACCCTGGGGGCGTGCTCCTGCTCGTACACGTTCGGGACACCCGCCCGGACGATCCCCCGCGCCACGGGGTTGGTCGTGTGCCGCTCCACGAGCGTGCGAGCAGCGCCGGCCACCCGGGGCCCGATGTAGGGGACCCCGTGGAAGATCATTCGGAGCATGATCACGTCAGCGGCGACCAGCAGGACCAGGTCCATGACGATCGCCCCCTTGGCCAGCGCCACGAACGGCGTGACGAGCAGGAGCGCGAAGGGCGCGAACATCAGGCCCAACAGGCGCATGGCCCACTTCTTGAGTGCGGTCGTGTCCCCGCCGCGTGCCAGCGAGGCCAGCACGAGCGGCGCCAGGCAAACGAAGGCCAGGATCCCGAGCTGGCGCGTCAGGAACACGAGCCCTGCGAAGGCCAGCGCCACCACCAGAGCGGAGACGATCAGCAGCACCGCGAGCGGGTCGCTCTGAGTCGCCTCCAAGTCCGCGCGCACGACCTTAAATAGAGTCATCTCGTTGCTGTCGAAGGCGGCCAGGAATCCGTCGCTGACTGCCTTGTGCAGGAGCATGACTGCGCCGGGGATGGCGCCCATGGCCGCGATGGCGGCCAAAGTCCAGCCGGTGGAGGCTCCCATCTGGCGCATGCGCGGTGTGCCCTGCCATGCGGTCAGGGCACACACGACGATCACGCAGATGAAAATGGCGACGGCCAGGTGCTGGCCGAGCCACAAAAAGGGTGCGTAGAGGGCGCTGTCGGCCTTCTCGGGCGCCCATGCCTTTCCGGGCGCGATCATCCTTTCCAGCTCCTTGATCAGGTCGTTGGCGAGGCCGGTGACGCTGTCGGCGGCTCCGTCGGTGAGGCCGCCGGTGCTGTCGGGGCCGGTGCCGGCGTCCGGAGGGCCGGTGCCGTCGCTGTCGCACAGGTCCCGGTGCCGCTCCGGGAGCAGCTCGCAGCCGTTCTTCTCCGGCATGCGTTACTCCTTGGGGGCCGGCGCGGTGACCGGGGCCTGGGTGACGGTGCTGAAGAGCGTCGATCCGTAGAGGGCGAGGATCACGGCGACGAACAGCGTGCCGATCGCCATGCTGCCCTTGCGCAGGGCGCTCTTGGGGTCGTTGGAGAGCTGGAGCAGCATGCGGACGGCGATGATGGCGATGACTGCGGCGATGCCCTTGGTGACGAGGCCGCCGCCGGTCATGCCGATGGTGGCGAAGAAGTCGGAGAATCCGCCGGACATGTCGACGGGGGCAGCGAGATTAGTGAAGGTGCGCATTTAGATCTCCTTGTTGGTGTTCTGCTTGGGGCGGGCGACGGCGTAGAGGTCGGTCATGTTGTAGACAGGGCTGAACCGAACGTGCTCGCCGGGCCGGGGCGCGTCGAGAATGACGCCGTCACCGACGAAAATCCCGACGTGATGAATGGAAGCAGCACTGTTCCCGTAGAAGACGAGGTCGCCGGGGCGGGCGTCTTTGGCGGCGATGGTCTGGGATGCGGCGTACTGCTGTGCCGCTGTGCGCGGAAGATCGATTCCGACTTGCGCGTAGGCGTACAGCGTGAGGCCGGAGCAGTCGAAACCGCGAATGTCCGTGCCGCTGCTCCCGTTCGGGGAGCAGCAGATTCCCGTGCTCGGTCCCTCGGCGTTTCCGCCGCCCCAGGAGTAGGGCTGGTTGAGCATTTTGCGGGCCGCCGCGAGAGCGGCAGTGGATTGCTGGGCGGTGACGGTCTTTCCGCTGCCGCCGCCCTTCGATGCCGCATTGATCGTGCGGACGTAGTTCTGTGTTTCCTTGTACGGGGGGACGCCGCCGTATTTCCGGACGGCGCCCGATCCCGCGTTGTAGGCGGCGAGCATGTTGGATTGCTTGTCGCCGGGTACGTCCTTCACGTCCTGGGCGAGGGTACAGAGGTATTTCGCTGACGACGGGATGGCGTCCTCGGGATCCCAGATATCCCGCTTCCCGTCGCTATTGCCGTCGATTCCATGAGATTCCCAGGTGGACGGCATGAACTGGGCGATGCCCTGCGCGCCGACCGGACTTTTCGCCCGGGAGTTGAATCCAGATTCCTGCCGCAAAAGCGCGGCAAGGAGATTCGGGCTGACTTCGGGGCAGGTGTTTCCTGCCTCCTCGATCAGCGTCTGGTACTCGGCCGGGACGGCTGCTGTGAGGGCAGCTGCTATCGGGGTGTCGCCGGCGGCCTGGACGAGCGAGGCGACGACGACGGCCGCGGTTGCGCCCACGCCGATCGCGACGGCTGCGGTGGCTCTCAACGGCAAAATCCTCTCTGTGCGCGAGATCTGTCGTTTCCGCTGGTCAGGCCCGTCATGGTGACCCGTTTGGGGTCCGTCATGGGTCCGTCATGACCCGTCATGCATGACGGACCCATGACGGGTGGCATGACGGGTGCTTGGAAGGGTTCAGGAGTCGGTCAGGGCGGCCTGCTTGAGCCTGTCGAGCGTGTAGCCGCGGCCCCAGCTCTTGACCTCCGGAGAGACCGTCAGATCCGCGCTCAGCTTCTTTCCGAGCTTTCCTGGGTCGGGTTCGTTGATTCCCAGCGCCGGGCCTAGTTCTGTGCTTCTGATGTGGTCGATGCCTCGTTCCTGCATGAGGTTGATCGCCTTTTTCAGCGGCGTATCCGGTACAGATTCGATGCGCTTTCCTCGGCGCTCCAGGACATCGTCGACAACCCTCCAAATGAAGTCGTCAGGGAAGCGAATTCCCCGGATGAGCCTGGATGAGACACCGTTGAAATAGACGCCCTGCCCCTGAATGCTGGCATCCATGAGTGCGGGGTGGATCGGCGACTGCGTCTTGAAGTAGTCCGACCCGAGGGCGACCTCCGCGCTTCCCTTTCCGGAGACGTAGAGGCAGATTCGGCGCTTGAACTGGTCGCGCACTTCCACCGGGACGGCCCGGTCGGAAGGGCGCTGCGTCATCATGATGACGGTGATTCCGCATTCGAGACCCTTGCGGACAAGTTCGGATGAGTTTTTCACCATCCGCGCCCGCTCTTTCCTGCCCTCGGCGCTGCCGTCGCTGACGTAGTAGTCGGCCACTTCATCCGCAATGAAGAGGATTTGGCGGTGGCGCGGCTTGGGCTTGCGCTCACGCATGGCCTCGTTGTCCAGGTCGTACCGCTCGCGCTGCTTCTGGAGCAGTTCGCAGACCATGGAGTCGAATACCGATGCGCTACTGGACGCTTCGTAGCGGATGGCCAGCTTTTCAAAGCGGACCAGAGCTCCGGGCTTTCCCTCGATGAGGTAGACATCAAGGTCCGGCCCGTAAGCGATGAAAGCGCAGGTGATCAGCGCGATTGTGAGTGTCGACTTACCGGTCTGCGTCATACCGGCGACGAAGAGCGCGCCCTTGGTGAAGTCGTCGATTCCGACGACTTCACCGGTCATGCTGTGGGCGAAGGGAATGCCCTCGTGCGCGAGGATCATTTCCTTGGTCGGCGGGGCGAACGCGTGGGTGAAGGGCGGCTGGGCGAGCACGGTCATGTCGACGTCCCGCTCGCTCAGCTCACCTCGCTCGACCTGGGTCCGCAGCCGGGTCGCGCCGAGAGCGCCGGCCACCTCCCCGGCCTTTGCGGCCACGTGCTCGTACGTGCGGCCCACCGGCACCTTGAACTCGAAGCGCTGGCCGAGTCCGTGGGGCAGCGGTGTCACCACGGACTCGTCCGCGCGGACGAACTGGTCCTTGCCGATGGCGCCGCTCGCGACGAGAGCGTGGGTCAGCTCCTCGTCCCTGGCGGGCCCCGCGATCAGGTCGTCGGCTGCCTCTTCGGCAGTCTCTGCGCCAGCCTTCCCGGCCTGTGCGGGAGCGGAGTCGCTCCGCAGGCCGGTGGTGATTCCCTCACCCGCCAGGAGCCGCTTGACGACAGCTCTGATCTTCCAGGCCAGGTAGCCGAGGGCGACCAGGGCCCCGGCGGTCAGGGCGAGGGTGGCACCCCATCCCAGGCCCGTCTTGTCCTTGATCGCGGCGAGGCAGCCGGCGGCGATCGCGAGCGTGCCGATCGCGCCGGCCGTCTGCGCGTACAACTCCTCATCCTGGGCGGCTTTCTTCCTGCCCACGGTTCTCCCTTCTGGTCGCCCACGGGCCGCGGGGGGCCGTGGGGCGGGTGGGTGTGGTGGTGCGTCCGGGTCTGCTTCCCGGGTCTGCGAACGTGCTGTCCGCTCGCCGGGTCACTCGCCGGTGCGCTCCGCCGACTGCTTCCGGCAGTCGCAGCAAGGGCCAGCCCGCAGGTCTGCGGGCTGGCCCTCACTGGTGGTGCCGGACGCTGGGTGCGTCCTGGTGCTGGACGTTCAGGCGTCCGCTTCCTCCTCGGCGTCGTCGTCGGACGCCTCGCTGGTCTGCTCCTCGCGGGACATGAGCGCGCCCCACTCGTGGCGGACGCGCTCCTCGCTGCCGACGTAGCCGGCCTGCCTGAAGGCCTTCACGGCCTGCCGGTAGGAGGCGGGCGGGTCCTCGGCGTAGCGCAGGTGGCGCAGGACGACTCCGAGCTGCGGGCCGGTGAGCTGCTCGCCCGGGACGGGCACCGGGACGCCCGTCACGGTGGCGATCTGCTGGAGCGTGTCGGCGTGGGCAGTGGGGTGTGACGGCCTGTCCCGGTCCGGGGCGCTGGCCTGCGTGCCGGTGGTGTGACGGCCGCTGCCGTCCGTGTCGGTGGGTGTGACGGCGTCACGCCCGGCGAGCAGCGCGGGCCGGTCCGGCGTCCAGTCGTCCAGCACCGGCAGGGCGATGCGTGTGACGGACGCCGGCAGCGGCGTCTCGGCGAGCGTCTTCTCGGTCGCCTGCGCCTGCTCAACCAGGGCCTTGGTCATGGCCTGCTCGCGCTGGAGCACAGCCAGGCGGTAGGCGGTCTCCGCCTTGCCGACCCGCTCCTCCAGCTCGCGCGCGACGTCGAGCAGCTCGATCCGCGCCGCCGCGTCGGCCTCCATGACCTCCAGCCGGTCCGCAACCCGCCGGGCCTTCTGGTCGATCTCCGCCCGGGTTCCGGCGGAGGAGCGGCGCCCGAGGGCGGGGAGCGCGATCCACCACGCCGTCTTGGTCGCGACGATCGCGAGCGGGGTGAGCACCACGGCCAGGTCCACGCCGCTGCGCCCGTCGCGGAGCAGCAGCTCGGCGGTCGGGATGGCGGCGTTCACGGCCGTGAGAACCAGGCCGGCCACCCGCACGCGCACTGCCCGCCGCGCGTTGTTTCCGGCGAGGACCTCGGTGGCCTGGAAGACCACCCAGAGCGCATCGAGAGCGACGACGGTCGGCACCGCCCAGCCGCCGAAGGCGGGCTTGAGGATGTTGTAGCTGACGGCGACGGACAGGACGGCGACCCCGAGGGTCACGAATCCCAGGACGGCGAGGACCGCGTCGCGCGGGGAGACCCTCCCGAGCGTGTTCGTGATCTTGTCCATTTCGTTGTCCTCCATTCGGCTCAGCGACCGGCCGTGCCGGACAGGCGGTTGATCTTCGTGATGTGGGTGTCCTGCTGCTCGATCAGGTGCCGGACCGTCTCGGCGAGCGGGCGCGTGCCCCAGTCGGTGTGGTGGGCGCGGTCGTAGTCCGCGTGGCGTGCGATGGGCCACTCGGCTGCTTCGGGGTATCCGGCGGCAGCGAGCGCGGCGTCGTGGGTGATGTCGGCGCCGTGGTGTTCGTCGTGCACGCGGGCGATCTCCCGGGCCCGCGTGTCGAACGCGGTGGCTGCGGCCCGGGTGCGGTCCTGCGCGTCGATCAGGCGCGACAGCGCGGACGGCCACTCCGCTGACGCGGCCGGGTCCCGAAGGAACGCGAACGCGTCGTCGAGCGCGCGGCGTTCGGTGCGGTAGGTCTTCCACCGGGCGGGCGCGTCCTTGACCGCGTCGCCCAGCTCGGCGACGTAGGCGGCCTGCGCCCACTGCTCGCCGGCCTGCTCCCAGACGTCGTCCAGGATGTGCCGGGCCTCGTTGCGCAGCCGGTGCTCGACCGGGTCCTCGTCCTCCGGGACGTAGCGCAGGTTCGCGTCGTCCTGGACGGCGGGCCGGACCGGGCGAAGCTCCCGCCCGGTGAACTGGGCGAAGGCGAACCGCACGCCGTGCGGGCCGGGCTCGAAGAGGGTCAGGAAGCGGGGCAGGTAGGGCTGGATGCGGGTGATGATGATGCGCATCTCGTCGGGGGTGATGGTGTCGAGCGGCATGGGTTCTCCTGGTCAGGGTCGGTTCTTCAGGTGGGTGAGGTAGGCGTCCTGGAGGCGTGCGAGAGAGTCGGTCAGCCGTTCGCCCTGCGGGCAGCGGCTCGTGGTGCCGGCGGTCTCGTGCTCGGCGCTGGCGCACGTCCGGCAGGTGCGGTCGTGTCCGGCGGCGGCGCGGGCGGCGGCTTGGTAGCGCTGGTAGAGGTCCCGCGCGTTCACAGGACGTTGGGCTCCAGCACGAAGGCGGTCACCGCGGCCGTGGCGAGCTCGGGCTGCTCGGCGACGATCTGCTCCAGCAGCCCGAGAAGGACGTCGTAGCGGGTCCATCCGAAGGGCGGGGTGAGCGTGCCGCGGCTCGTGTTCATCACCCGGCCCGGGAGCTCCAGGGTGAGCAGCCACAGGTGGCTGCCCTGGCGGGGGCTGCCGGGGCCGGGGGCGAAGTCGGCAGCGGTGGGGTGCTGCTGGGTGGTCATGCGGTACTCCCGGAGAAGGGTCGGTGCGAAGTGCGGCAGCTGGCGGCGCGCAGGGGCGGGTGGAGGGCGGGGACGTGGTGGCCGGCCTCCCACGCGGCCGCAGCCGTCAGGGCGGCGGCGGTGAGGGCGAGGCGGGCGGCGGGGTGCGCGGCGCCCCAGCGGGTGAGGGCCCGGACCGCGGCGTGTTGCGCGGTCCGGGCCCGCTGTATCGCAGGGGGCAGGGTCACCGTCGTCCGCCGCAGGTGCACGGCTCGTGACGGGCGGTCGGGTACGGCTTGCCGTCCGCGCCGGAGCGCCAGACGGTCACCATCCGGGGCGGGTGCCCGCAGCCGCCGCTCACCGGACGGCCGCCCTCGTGCCCGCGCCGGCCGGGACCGGGGCGGAGGCCTCGTCGCACCGGCAGCGCCAGTAGCCGCACATCGGGCAGGCGTCGTCGGCCATCCGCGGCCGATGCAGGATCAGGACGGGCTGCCGCTCGTAGCCGGGCAGCATCTCCTGGAGCGTGCGCCGTGCCCGCCGCCGGTCGGCGGGGATGCTGGCGTCGTTCTCGCTCGCGATGCGGGCGAGCAGCTCGCCGAGCGCGCGCTGGGCGGCGGCCGGGCAGGGTCCGGAGTGCCAGCGCCCGCAGGAGTCGCAGGCGTACTCCGGACCGGCAGCCGCGCCCGGCGCCACGGTGGTGGGCTGGGGGAGGACGGTGGTGGTCATGCCGTTTCCCTCCGTCCCCACATACGGCCCGACGCGATGTCGTCCATGTCGGCGACGGTGAGCTGCGCGCGGCGCGCGGCCACGTTCGGCCAGTGGGCGGCATCCGCCGAGAGCAGCGGGTCGTCCTCGGCGGACACCAGCGGCCGGCGCTCGCAGCTGGGGAGTTCGCTCATGCTGCTGCCTCCCAGCCGGCGCGCGTACGGCGGGCGGTGCGGATCGCCTGCACCTGGACGGCGAGAGCGCAGATCTCCGCGTTCTGCGCGGTCTGCGCCGGACCGCCGCGATAGCCGCCCCCGGCCTTGTCGGGGTTCTTGATGGCTGTGCGAAGGAGCTGGGCCACCAGGGCATCGAGCCGGGCACCCTCGGTGTCGCGGTCGACGGCGACCGCGGCCGCGAGGCGCTCGGAGTGCCGCCTGCGCAGCGCCACGAGTGCCGGGCCGGTATGCCCAGCGCGGACCATGTCGTCGGTTCCGGCGCGGCCTTCGCCGTCGCGCAGCGCCAGCTCCTCGCACGCAGTGCGGGCCGGGCACTCAGCACACAGACGGACCGCGCTGTCGCGGCGCGGCTGCCACTCGACCACCGACTCGCCGTCAAGCCGGAAGAACCGGCCCGGGTCGCCGGCCGCGCAGAGCGCGCCTTCGTCGACCAGCTGCTGGAGCACGCCCCGGCGCATCGCCCGGGCATCGGTAGGTGTCATGCTGACTCGCATGTGGGTCTGCCTTTCTTGGAAGGTGACCTGCGCAGACGAACCCCCGGGGGTGCCACCCCGGGGGTTCGTCGTGTTCGGAGCATCGGGCCCCGTTGGCTGCTGTACGAGCAGCCACGGTCGCACCCACCCCGCGTGCCGCGGGGTGGGTGCGACCGTGGTCGTTCGTGCAAAAGGTCAAGCGTCGACGCGCAGGTGCTCCAGAGGCACGTCCGGCCCGCGGAACGCGGAGACCACTCCGGCCGGGTGCCTTCGGTTGGTGTTGTTCAGCTCCTCCACAGACGCCCCAGAGCGCTTTGCCGTGGCACTCGCGTCAGTCGTGGCCTCGCCGTGACGCTGCCACTCATTCACCCGGGTACGGGCGGCCGCACCGGCCGCCCGGCGGCACATCCGCTGTTGCACCTCGTCCAGTTCCCGGCGGACCTCGTCTCGGCGGGGCTGGGTACGGAGCAGGCGCTCGTAACGAGTAGCCAGCCGCCAGGCCTCCGGGCAGGCATGCTTGTCAGTGCACCGGGTCCGGCAGGCTGTGCGGTGCGCGCGATAGGCGGCCAACGCTGCGTCGACCGCACGCAGCGGCGTGGACGACATCTGGGCGACGGCCGGCGCAGGTGCGGGAATCGGCTTGGAGTGCTGCTGGGCGGACCGACGGCCCATGGCGGTGCTGTCCGCCGCCAGCAGCCGCTCGCTCCACTCCTCCACACTGATGTCGAAGGTGACGCGCTGCGCACTGCCGGGGCAACGCTGTCCGCCGGACGGCTTGTCACCGAAGTAGCGACGGGGCCGATCGCCAGCGGGAGCCGTGCCAGGTAAGCGGTGTGGGGTGATCATCGACCGTTCGAGGCGGCGCCAGGACGAGCAGTCGGGGCAGGTGATCGTGCGGGGCTCGCCTTCGCGGAGGTTCAGGTGCTCAGGCCGCATGGCGCTGGCGAGCAGGGGTGCCCGTCCGTTGTGACGCATCAGGTCTCCTTCGCTGTTGCGTTCTCCGCCCGCCGCAGGCAAACCGCCGGGAGCGGGCGTCCTGCGATGGACGGGCAGCGCAACGCTGCAGGAACTGCGGTGGTGCTGTCCGGCTGCGCTCTCAGGGGACCTCGTGGTTCGTCACCCCGGGCCGGCATGCAAGCCGGTAGCCAGACACATGAAGTTGATAACGCCAAACGTTTGGCGTTTCCATATTCACGCACAACTCCTCGCGCCCTGTCAACAGTCGTCAAACGTTTGGCGTTTCAGATAGGGTGAGGTCAGCTTGGGGTCGATCGCACCCCGGAAAGGAGGAGGCCATGCCCGAGAAACTGGGATTCCGCGAGATCGCAGCCACCCTGCGAGCAGACATCATGAGCGGCCTGTACCCGACGGCGACACTGCTGCCGTCTGAGCCTGAGCTGGCGCAGCGGTACGGTGCGTCGCGCAGTCTGGTCAACCGCGCAATGAGCGTGCTGGCGGCGGAGGGGCTGGTCCGCCCACGGCAAGGCCGCGGAACGATCGTGACGTGGCTGCCTCCAATGCTGCACTCGCCGGATCGGTACCGGAGGGCTGCGCGTGAGCACAACGGCGCCAAGGGTGCGTTCGACAGCGAGGTACGGGCACTGGGCCTCGAGCCCACGCACGAAATCACGGTTGAGCACGCCGAGCCGCCGGCCAACGTGGCCGACGCCCTGGGGCTTCCGCGAGGCGAAGTCAACTGCCTTGTCAGGCGCCGCCGACTGCTCGCGAGCGGCATCCCAGTCCGCCTGAACTCGACGTGGATCCCTCTGTCGATCGCATCGAACACGGTGCTAGAGGAGCCCGCTCCGGTGATCAAAGGTGGAGTCAAGAGCGCCCTGGCGGACCTCGGCTATCCGCAGTCGGAAGCCCGTGAGCGGATCGTTCCCAGCAGGCTACCGACCGAGGACGAGGCTCAAGCCCTGGAGATCAGTCGGGACCGCACGGTCACGGACATCGTGCACACCGGTCATACCGCTGACGGTCAAACAGTCGAGGTAACGACCACCCTCGCGCCCGCTCACTATCTCGTCATCGAGCACACGTTTCCGCTGACCTGACTAGGACCAACTCGTGATCACGGACTCCGTCACCCGGCACATCGAGAATCTGGGGAAGGGACAATTCCCCGCCTACATCTACGATCTGAGCGCCCTCGCGGAGCATGCACATGCTGTTCGCTCCGCGCTCTCTGGCCCCGGCTCCCCTGAAATCTTCTACGCGGCCAAGGCCAACCCTGACCCGGAGATCTTGCGAACCGTCGCCCCTTACGTCGACGGGATAGAGGTTGCGTCCGGAGGCGAGCTCCGCCACGTGCTGGAGGCGGTGCCAAACGCACGGATCGCGTTCGGTGGCCCCGGCAAGACGGATGCGGAGCTGCGGGACGCCCTGGAGCTCCGCGTCGAACGCATCCATGTGGAGAGCCCTCACGAGCTGAAGCGGCTGGCCCGTCTGTCTCAACCCGTAGGTGGGGCCGATGTGATGCTGCGCGTGAATCTGGCTGGCGACCGAGCTGGAGCAGCACTCGCCATGACAGGTCCCTTCGGAATGGACCCCGATCTCATCGAGGAATGCCGCCCCATCCTCGCCGCCTCACCGTGGATCAGGCTCCGCGGCATCCACGCGCACCTGGCCAGCGGCCTGAACGCTGAGGCGATGCTGCGGCAGAGCGAGCAGATCCTGGCGTGGGCACGCCCGTGGCTGTCCTCGGCCGGGGTGAAATCCTCCGAGATCAACCTCGGCGGCGGAATGGCCGTCGACTACGCCCACCCTGACCGCCGGTTCGACTGGCTGACCTACGGAGAGGGCATTGCGAAGCTGGCCCGACCGGGCGAAACGCTGCGTATCGAGCCTGGCCGTGCCATGGCTGTTTATGCCGGGTGGTATGTGACTGATGTTCTGGATGTGAAGCACGCACACGGGGATGCGTTCGCCGTGCTCCGGGGCGGCACCATGCAAATCCGAACACCTGTCACGAAGGGCCACGACCATCCCTTCACGCTGCTTCCGGGTACATCCGAAGGGCCTGCAGCGGAGGGTGTGCCGGTGACCTACGTGGGACAACTCTGCACGCCGAAGGATGTTTTCGCCCGGCACATCCCGACTGACCGCATCGCGGTCGGGGACGTTGTGGCCTTCTCCATGTCCGGGGCCTACGCCTGGAACATCTCCCACTACAACTTCCTGATGCACCCTCACCCCACGTTCCACTACCTGCCGGGGGAGTGAGGTACGGCATGATGGCCGCTATGCCTATGCCGCCCTAGAAAAGCGAAGCGGCCCCGTCGCCACAACGAGGCCGCCCTTCGCGATTCGACTCGCTCGCCTACCAAGCTCCGAGTCGTGTCCGGTGAGAGGTGACCTCGCCGGGGTGATTCCCGTGGACACTGGTCCTCGGTGGGTCACCTGTACCCAGGATAAGCGCGCCTGTTCGCGCTACGCCACTATCCCGGGCCCATACCAGGTCACACCTCCGTAGACGCGACTCCCCAACCTGGGGAGATACGACCCGTATGCACCACCTGCACTACTCGCGCCGTCGACTGCCGGCAGCACCGCACCGCACCACCCGCACGGAGGCGGTGCGCCGTGACGGATGAATTCGGCTCCAGCTTCCTGGAGCGCGGCTGGGAGCCACCCGAGGAAGTCATCCTGCGGCGCGAGCTCGTGCGTACACCGGGCCTCCAGCCTGAGGATCTCGGCGTTCTGGCCGAACTGCTGCTGCGAGACCCTCGTCTGCCGTCGACCATGGAGGCCATCCGCGCCGACCTCCAGGCCCGCGGCTGGAAGATGGGCAAGGACCGGTACAACGCAGTTGCCGCACGTCTGATGAAGGCCGGCCACCTCGCTCGCGTGTCCGTCTACGACGCGGCCACGCAGCGCCCGACGTGGGTGACCCGCGTCTACCGGAACCCCGCGAACAACCAGCAGTACGTCGACTTGGGCATCACCGCATCCATGCAGGTAGATGCCGAAGTGCGGAAAACCCGCGATCCGGAGGGCCGACCCGATTCCGCATCGCGGGAAACCCGCGTTTCGCCTGGTCAGAGCCGTAATGCGGAAAACCCGCGATCCGGAACCGAATCGCGGAAAACCCGCGATCTGGAAACCCGCGTTTCGCCTGGTCAGAGCCGTAATGCGGAAAACCCGCGATCCGGGTTCCACCCCCCACACCCCCCGGAGGAGGAGGATTCCTCCTCCCCCTACCCCCTCACACACCCTGAGCGGTCGCTCCCGTCACAGCGGGAGGAAGCAGAGTTCCTCCCGGAGGAGATCTCCGCTGCGGAGGACTTCCTCCAGCAGATGCAGCGATGGCAGGCGGGAGCCGTTACCTCGCGGAAGTGCGCGCCGAAGCTGCTGCGGACGATGCGCGCGCAGGGCTGGCCGTCGATGGCCAGCCTGGACGACGTCCACCGACAGGCGCTGGAAGCGGACATTCTCAAGAACACAGCTGGTGCGAAGGCATGGACCCGGTGCCTGCCCGGCTGGGTCGAGGACCTGCGCCGCTACCGCAAGCCGGCTCCGGCCGCCGAGTCCGCCGGAGTGGACCAGCAGGACGTTGCTGGCGTGCTGCGTGCCTGCTCGGCCTGCGACGAGTACGGCTGGGTTCTCGATGACGACGATGACGCCCCGAGCCGCCGCTGCACCCACCCCGCGATCACCGTCCCGACCCGTGAGGAGCAGCAGCGATGAGCCACACGTTCGAGGAGATCGTCGACCTGCCCGGCTCTGCGGGTCAGGCGCAGCAGCGTCCCGGGGCGGAGGCCGAAGCCGCGGTGCTGGGCGCGTGCCTGATGGCCAGTCCGGGCGGGTTCGATCCCATCGCGGCAGCGGCCGCGGTCCTCGGAGACCAGGACCGCGATTTCGCAGAGCCCCACCACGGCGTGATCTGGCAGGCCGTGCTGGCCCTGCACGCTCGCAGCCGGCCCACTGGTGTGCCCATGGTCGAGGCCGAGCTCCGGAGCACCGGTGACTTGGAGCGCGTCGGTGGCCTGGTCCGCCTGTCGCAGATCGCTCACCAGGCGTGCTCCCCTGGGGAAGCCGAGCACTACGCCCACCTCGTCCACGGCTATGCGCGCCAGCGCCGCTACGAGCAGACCCTCGTGCGCGGGATGCAGATGGCCCGTCAGGCCGACCCGAGCGCCGTGAACGGCCTGATCGCCGCCCATCAGGCCGAGCTGGAACACCTGGCAGCTGACCAGGGCCCCGAGCAGGCCGGGCTCTTCGGCAAGTTCCACGAGGGCCTGCAAGAGCACCTGGACACCCTGGAGCACCCGGTGATCGCCTCCGCAATCACCGGACTCACGGACCTGGACATGGTGCTGAAAATGCGCCCCGGCAACATGATCCTGGTCGCGGCCCGCCCGGCGATGGGCAAGAGCGCCCTCACGCTCGGCATCGCGCTCGCGAACGCCGGGTCCGACAGGCCGACCCTCGTGCACAGCCTGGAAATGGGCAAGGCCGAGGTCACCAACCGTGTGCTGTCCAGCCAGGCCCGCGTCGGTCTGCACCACCTCACGGACGGCGGGCCGGCCATCACCGAAGACGACTGGAGCCGCATCGCCCGCCGCCTGCCCGACCTGGACAGCCTGCCGCTGTGGATGGACTACACCGCCCGAGTCACCCCGCACCTGGTCCGCACCCGCATCAAGCACATCGTCCGGACCACCGGCCGCGTCCCTCTCGTGGTCATCGACTACATCCAGCTGATGGAGACCGACCAGCGCAACTCCCGCCAGACCGCCTACGAGCGGGTGAGCGAAGTCAGCCGCGAACTCAAGATCATTGCTGAGGAGACCGGCGCGGTCATCGTCTGCTGCGCCCAGCTCAACCGCGGCTCGGAGAACCGCGAGGGCAAGCTCCCGCAGACATCGGACCTGCGCGACTCCGGGCAACTGGAGCAGGACGCGAGTGCCGTCATCCTGCTTCACCGGGAGGACGCCTACGACAAGGCGTCCCCGCGGGCCGGCGAGAGTGACCTGATCGTGAGCAAGAACAGGGGCGGCGTGTGCTGCACGGTGACCGTGGCGCACCAGTTCCACTACTCGCGGCTGCGCGACATGCACAAGACCTGAGCCACCCCCGGGAAGCGGCCTGTGCGCCCGCCTCCCGGCCGAACTCCCCTCGGGGCGGCCCTCGCGTCGCCCGTCGCGGAGTTCGGCCCGCACAGGCCCTTTGAAGATCATCCGTAGGATTCGCAGGAAGGGTACGCCCGGTGGGCATCATCGGAGACAGTCTCGACCGTGCGGTGCAGGCAGTGTTCACCCGGCCGATCCCGAAGTCCGCGGGCGCGCAGATGCGGGCGTTGGTGAAGGCGGAGAAGGGTTCGACCCGGGCGGTCGCGGTCCGGCTCGGCGTCAGCCAGCGCACCGTGGAGCGCTACCTGACCGGGCAGATCCGCCGCCCGCGGGCCGAACTCGCCCAGCGCCTGGCGGACGAGGTCCGCAAGGTTTGGCAGCCCCGCGTCCAGCAGCGCGCCCGCCGTCAGGCCGCGGCCACCACCGGCATCATCGTCGAGACCCGGGCACGCTTCGGCTTCACCGCGGCCGCCGGCAGCACCGACGACGCCCGCATGCGCTGGATCACCCAGGCCCTCCCGCCACCTCACGCCGGGCGCCTCCTCGACGCACACGCTGCCGGCGCCAGCGACCGGCAGCTGCGCCAGGTCCTCGCTGACGGCCTGCGCGAGGTGTACTTCCAGGCGGGCGGCAGCCGCGCGCTGGGGCTCGCGGAGGTCGAGCTGACCGACATCGAGCAGGTCGCGATCGAGTTCTGACCCGCAGACAGATGTGGCCGGCACCCCGATTCCGCGTGAGCGGGTGGCAAGGGTGCCGGCCGACCCAAGACCACACCCCAAAGGGTCGCCCTTGTGGCGGCCACTGTACCCGTGACCCCGGAGAGTTCCCGTGATCCGTGCAGGCCGTCAGCACCTGGTGCGCACCCTGGCCGATCTCGCCGCCCAGCAGGGCGTGCGCCTCCAGAGCTACCTCAACTCCGGCCCCCACAAGCAAGCCGGCTTTCCCGCGCCGATCACCGAAGGCCGCACCCGGCTGTACGACGGCGAACAGGTCGACGCCTACCTCGCCGGCCGTCCCGTCCCCGCGCTCCCGGACGTCGACGACGACCAGGACCTCCTCGACCGCCGCGAGGCCGCCGCCGCATGGGGCGTCTCCCCGCGCACCTGGGACTCCTACAAGCGCAACCCGCAACTCGAAGCCCACCGGGTGGAGATCGGCGGGGTGGAGCACTGGCCTCGCGGCATTGTGCGCGACGTCAATGCCGCCCGCCCGGGCAAGTCCGCGGCCACCGGCCGGCCGAAGGACACCGGCGACCAGGTCCCGCGCGACCTCATCCTCGAGCGCACCGCCCCGCTCCTGAACGCCGACCCCGCCGTCTCCGCGGCCGCCGTCACCGACACCCTCGGCATCCACACCCACACCGCGCAGAACGCGCTCACCGCCCTGCGCGCCGATCGCATGGCCACCGTCATGGAGCGCGACCACGTCACCGCCGAACAAGCCGCCAACGCCCTCGGCTACCCCACCTCCCAGACCCGCCGCGCAACCGTGCGCGCCGCCACCGTCCTGCGCGGCCGCGCCGCCGCCCCCTACCTCGCCGACATCGCCCAGGCGCTCCACGCCCAGGGCTGGACCAGCACGCCGGAGCCGCCCGCGGTTCAGCACTCCGGCGAGGTGTGCGTCGCCGCGCTGGTCCTGGACGAGCCCACCGCGCCGGCCCCCGCACTCGTGTGGGACGAACGGCACGGGTGGCGCACCGCCGTCTCCCGCCGCCACCCGATCGGTCCTGGAGGAGCCTGGCCCCTGCCCGGCGACGGCATCCGTCACCTCGCCACCGGCACCACCCCCACATCCGCCGACCTGATCACCGCCCTCGCCACCTGACCGCCTCTCAGCACCGCACGGCCCCCAGGGAGCAGCCCCTGGGGGCCGATACACGTTCGCCAGCAGGGCGCAGCACACCGGTCCACGGCCCCGCAGCAGGGCGCAGCACAGGGCAGGGCGCAGCGCGCCCGCCCTCTTCTTCCCGGGGGTACTGCCGGTGCCCGGCCGCCCCGCCGCCGAGTCGGGGCGGTCCGCTGCGCTCCCCACCCCGACCACAGGCGTGCCGGGGCCGCTGCGCTTCCCCGGCCGTCCGCTGCGCTCCCTCACGCCGAGCTGGGGCGCTCGCCCTGCTCCGCTGCGCTCCGGTAGGGCTCCCGCTCCCACCTCCCGCCGTCCGCTGCGCTCTGCGGCGGGCGTCCGGCTGCCGGGGCGGCGCTGCGCTGCCGACCCCGGAGCGCTGCGCGCTGCCGGACGGATCTCCTGCCTCTGCGCGGCAGGAGCGGCGGCGGGGCGGCCGGGCACCGGCAGTACCCCCGTATGGGTTGACCTGCGAAAACACCGCGGAAGACCTCCCGTGAAGTAGATAAGTGCGCTATCTTTGTCTTGTTGGTCGGCGGTGGCAGCCGGCCAACAAGACCCAATCCGACGCACCTACCGGGAGACACCCATGTCCTCTACCGCCCTTGCTCTGGTCCTGCGCCCCGACCGGACCGCCACCGTCATCTCGTGGCCCACCACGGGCACCCTGGCCACCCTCCACACCGCCATCACCTGCCGGAACGTCGAAGCCGTCACCCTCTCCCCGGACCTGACCATGTGGGTCGACGAGGAAGGCGTGCCGAACGGCGCGGAGGTCAACCCGTCCGCCAACCTGCTGGCCCTCATCACGGGCTACATGCAGCCGTACTTCGGCACCGCCGTCATCACCGGCGGACCCGACACCAACGGCGACACCAAGGGCCTCACCGACGACAACGTTGCGGCCCTCCTCGAACTCCTGGGAATCGACACCCCCATTCCCAGCCCCCGCACCGAGCCTGTCTCCGCCACCATCCCCGGCCAGCGCACCAAGTAGCGAAACCACCCACGGCGGGGGCTTTCGCCCCCGCCGTCCCGACAACGCGAAAGGTGCACGACATGAGCCTCCCCACCCCCAGCCTCCGCGACGCAGACCGCGCATTCGACATCTTCGTAAGGCTTCTCAAAAAGGCAGGAACCGGAATCCACTGCCTCACTCTCGCCATTCACACCGGCGGCGAATCCGAAATCCAGCAGCTCATCTACTCACAGAGCGACAAAACCGGAATCGAGACGGACGGCCGTGCCGCCCTCGACTTCTGCTGCTTTCTCGCTGCCGCCGTCACCGGACGAGCGGACAATGCCGGACTGATCATGCGCAGCGTCCGCCACCCTGACGAAAGCGTCTGCGGCTGGGTATTCGACAACGACGGAGACCCCATCCCGCTCACCGCAGCCGCAGTCTTCGACGCCTACTGCACCGACTACGCCACCGGCCAGCTCATCCCGCCACAGCCCGGCGTACACCACCGCGACGCCCCCGTCATTCACATCTGAGCCGGGAGACCCCGTGATCTACACCCTCGTGTGCGACTGGGCCGACATCACCACATCGCTCATGGACAACCGCTTTGCCGTCGTCACCGAAGCCGACAGCTACGAAGAAGCACAGCAGAAGGCTGCCCGCGCCATCCTCGCCCGATTCCCCGAAGCCACCGAATTCGAGACCGAAGACAGCCTCTGGGAAAGCGAGACCGGAGCCGTCACCCTCCTCGCCCTCTACGGTGACCGCACGGCCGACCTCGTAGACCGCACCGAGTACGACATCCTCCACGCCTGAGACACCCCCTGCGGCGGGGGCACTGTGCCCCCGCCGCACCCCCGGAAATTCCCCGCACGCCGTGAGTTGAGCCGCCCATCGGGCCCGCTCCTCACCGCCAATTGCGATCCCTTTCCTCCTTCACCCTTTGAGGACTTCTCTGTGATCCCGGTCAAGAGCACCGAAATCCAGCGCGCCGATTACACCCGCGCCATTGTCGCAATGTGGAACACTGCCACCCCCGACCAAAAGCAGCGCGGCCGGGAATGGTACGGGACGGCACACAAGCTCGCCCGTGAAATCGCCGCAGGGAACGCAGTAAAGGGCGCTGGTGTTCTCGCCGCACTCTCGGCAAACAAGTCATGGTCGGAAAACGTCCGACTCGCCCGAAAGGCATTCACCGAAGGAACCGCAAGCGGTCACGTCAAGGACGCGGTCACCAAGGCAAACCGGATCATGGGCGGAACCGACCCGAGCGAAGTGCTCCCCATGCACATTAAAACCGGCCTCTTCTATCTGTGCATCGCCGACCCCAAGAACGAACACGCCGTCGTTATCGACCGCCACGCACACGACATTGCCGTCCGGGAAGTCTACGGACAGCGGGACCGAGGATTGGGTGCAGCCGGGCGTTACAACGTTCTCGCCGACTGCTACCGGGCCGCAGCAAAGGAAATCGGGGAAATCCCCAGCAAGGTTCAAGCCGTTACCTGGGTCGCCCACATTGAGCGCAAGTAGGTAGTACCCCGTTTCACGGGATACTACCCGATGCATCCTCACGTGATGCAGGCCGACTCACGATGCACGCACCGGTGAAAGAACTGCCACGCACCGGGGCGTGCGACATGGCAACTCCAGGCAGCAACCGGGCGACGGGCCGTCAGAGGCGAGCAGATAGAGAGGGCTCAACTCGGCACCGAACCTCTTGCAGAGTTGAGCCCCTTCCAGCGGTCCGAGACGCCCCGGGACCGGTTCGGCCGGCGTCTGGGCGGGGGTGCCCCAGAATCCGGGATCCTACCCGGTAGACGACATGATGCACCATCACCAGTCCCCGCTGCTGCCCGGCGGAGCCGGTAGGGCGGGAGCGCAGCGGACGCCCCGCCCCGAAGCGAAGCGAGAGGCCCCTCACCGTATTGGAGCGAAGCGGAAATACGGTTTCCTGCAACGCGGGAAAGTCAAGCGCGAAGCGCTTGACAAGAGCCGCGAAGCGGCTC
>NZ_CP060825.1:7540000-7631890 GCF_014489615.1 Streptomyces genisteinicus | reverse complement strand
AGCTCCGCCGGGCAGCAACGAGGACGGGGTGATCGTGCATCATGATGTCTACTGGGTAGAATCTTGGATCTTGGGGCACCACCCCCCAGGGGTCGGCCGAACCGGTCCCCGGGGGTCTCGGACCGTTCGGAGGGGCTCAACTCCGTAAAGCGTTGGGAGTGGAGTTGAGCGTGCCTGATCTCTTGGCTTCTGACAGGCCGTCACTTCGATGCCACCTCGGACAGCTTACCCGTAGCCGTGGCTTACGTGCCCGGGATCCGACTGCTTTCAGCCGAGTGATGCAACTTGAGGAAGAGGCTGCCTCACAGATGATGCAGCGAGTAGTATCCCGTGAGGAAGCACACCATCTCTGGCGTCTGGAGATCTTCATGGCCGGTGACATCACGCTCCGCCCGCATCAGGCGGAAGCGGTGGAAGCTATCGTCTCCGGTCTCGAAATCCGGCCCGGTCATCGCATTCCCGAGAATGGATTACGTGGTCAGGTTCACGCGGCCTGTGGAACGGGAAAGACGTTCATTGCCGCTGCTGCCGCGCAGCGGATTGCGCCGAAGGGCCGTGTGTTGGTTCTCGTTCCGACGCTGGCGTTGTTGTCTCAGACGGTGCGGGAGTTCGGGCATGCCGGTCCGATGGTGGCGGTGTGCTCGATGCAGAATGATCCCCGGTTGTACTCGCTCGGTGTCCCGTCGACGACGAGTTCGCCCAAGCTGGCGCTGCACTGAGGCAGAGGACCGGTGACCGTGTTCGCCACGTACTCGTCCCTCCCAGTCCTGACCGAGGCACACGAAGGCGCCTACGGCCTCCCCATGGACGTCTTCGACCTCGTGGCAGTGGATGAAGCCCACCGGACGTCGGGTTCGCTGGGCAAGGCATGGGCCGCCGTCCACGACCAGGAGCAGCTGCCGGCGATGCGGCGCCTGTACATGACGGCGACACCACAGATCTGGACGGCACGCCCGCCGCGGCCGAACCGCGCAGAAACAGGTCGGCCGGTGGAAGCGGGTGGGCCGGGGGCGTTCGATCCGCTGCCGCAGGAGCTGGCGTGCTCGAAGCCTTCGACGCGGACGGCCTGCCCCCGGAACGAGCCCTGATCATCCGTTACGCCGCGGAAGGGCTGATCGCCGCGATGCACTCCCCGTACCTAACCCCCGAGCAACTCGCCCGAGCCCGAGCGGAACTTCTGGCACTCACCGAAGTGCAACAGCCGTAATATCCCCGACTCCCCAACCGAGCCGCGGAAATCCACGGCAACGCCCGCCACCGTCCCCCGTGCCGGGGCGCTGCCACCCCCTCGCAGCCCGCACCGGGCCGCTCGGGCGGCCGCCTCTACCGCCAGCCAGTGCCGGCCCCGGGAGCGCACCCTCAACCGCCAGACCGACACCAGAGTCGTGACCATCGGAGGCTGCCCGCCGAACCAGTACGCCGCCATCGTGCGCTGGCTCGCTGATGCTCCCTTTGAGGCACGACGGACCCAGGCCGACGCGCCACGGGCCGGCGGGCGCAGGACAAACTCCCGCGTCGGCGGGGCGTCAGCGGACTGTCTATGCGGTGTGGAGGCTGTCGGGGTGGAGGGTGTGGCGGTGGCGGAAGCCGGTGGGGACGGCGATGGCGTCGGTCAGGTGGGGGTGGGCGGGTGGGAGGTTGGTGTGGATGTGTTCTTCGGCGTGGTGGTGCTGTTCTGTTGCTCGCTTCGGCCAGGCGTGGACGGCGAGCAGGGCGGTGGCCAGGGAGAGGAGGCCGAGCGCGGTGACGGCTGCCTGGAGGCCGGCTGCGGCGCCGAGCCATCCGGCGAGGGGGTAGGTGAGCAGCCAGCAGGCGTGTGAGAGGGAGAACTGGGTGGCGAAGATGCCGGTGCGCTGTTCGGGGGTGCCGGCGGCGCGGCGCAGGAGGCGGCCTGCGGGGGTGAGGACCGTGGAGCAGGCGGCGCCGAAGGCGCACCAGGCGGTGAGGAGTGCCGGCCAGCGCCAGGTTCCGGTGGGTGCGGTGGTGATGGCGGCTGTGGCGGTGTGGACGGCGGGCAGGCTGAGGGCGCCGGTGAGCATGAGTCGGCGGTCGCTGAGTCTGCCGAGCGCCCGGGGGATGAGGAGGGCGGCGGTCATGGACCCGGTGCCGTAGGCGCCGAGGGCGAGGGCGACGTCTGCGGTGGTGAGGTCGAGGTGTTCGCGGACGTATACGACGGTGTTGACCAGGACGAGGGCGCCTGCGGTGGCGACTGCCATGTCCATCCAGAACAGGGCGCGCAGTTGTGGGGTGGTGAAGAAGTGGCGTATGTCGGCTCTCAGGTTCGCGAGGCGCCGGCGGGGGGTGACGGTGGTGGGGGTGTGCTTGGGCAGTGCGGCGCTGAGGACGAGGGCGGCGGAGGCGAGGAAGCCCGCTGCGGTGCCGAGGAAGAGCCAGTTGTATGTCGTGAAGGTGAGGAGGGCTGCGGCCAGGGCGGGGCTGGCGAGGCTTTCGGTGTCGTAGGCGAGGCGGGAGAGGGAGAGTGCCTGCGTGTAGTCCCGTTCGTCGGGAAGGACGTCGGGGAGGGCGGCCTGGAAGGTGGGTGTGAAGGCGGCCGACGCGGCCTGGAGGACGAAGATCAGGGTGTAGACGTGCCAGATCTCGCCCGCGAAGGGGAGGGCGAGGGCGACGGCGGCTCGCAGGGTGTCGGCGCTGATGAGGAGGGCGCGGCGGGGAAGGCGGCCGGCGAGGGCGGTCAGGATGGGGGCGAGGGCGACGTAGGCGACCATCTTGATCGCGAGGGCGGTACCGAGGACGGATCCGGCGTCGGGGCCTGCGATGTCGTAGGCGAGGAGGCCGAGGGCGACGGTGGCGAGGCCGGTGCCGAGGAGGGCAGTGACCTGGGCGGTGAACAGGTTCCGGAAGGCGCGGTTGCGCAGGACCGTGAGCATGGCCGCCCTTCGTCGGTGTGATGGTCCTGTCACCGTACTCAACATGTGCACATGTGCGCACAGGAATGAATCGTTGCGTGGAGGTGGCTGTTGCGGGGGCCGTCTACTCTGGCCGCATGTCCACCAGCGATGCCGTGTCAGATGCGAACTCTCCGCATCAGCGGGAAATCGACGAGCAACGGCTGAGCGAGGCTGCCTCGGTGTTCGCGATGCTCGCCGATCCGACGCGACTGCATCTGCTGTGGCTGCTGGCCCAGGACGAGGCGGACGTGGGAACGCTGACCGAGCGGTGCTCCGCCTCGCGCACTGCGGTGAGCCAGCACCTGGCGAAGCTGCGCATCGCGGGGTTGCTGGTGGCGCGGCGGGAGGGGCGCCACGTGCGCTACCGCCTGGTCGACGGTCACCTCCGGCGCCTGGTGATGGAGGCGCTCAGTCACGCCGACCACCGCGTGACGGGCGCCGCTTCGCACGACTGAGCGGCCGGCGGGCCGAGGCGGCTTCAGCTGCGCGCGGGACGGTCCGGCTGGGACGGGTCAGCGGTGTGCGCGGTGTCCGTGAGGAAGGCCGCCGCGGGGACCAGGGCGAGGCCGGGCGGCCCGACCAGGGCGGCCAGGATGGCCAGTGGGCGCAGGGACGTCGTCCACCTCTCTCCGCCCCCGGTGTCCGGTCGACAGCGGCAGCCAGCAGGCGGCAGACCAGGTGCCCTCCGCCGCCCCGCTCGACCACCGCGCGTATGAACGGTGACTCGGACACCACGACGTGGTCCGGGCGCGGATGACGACTGATCCCACTGCCGCAACAGAGCACGCCGTCCGGGCAGCGGTGCGTGATGGCTTGGCCGGCCAGGACTTCGTCACCCGCCTCAACCAGCGGCAACGGACATGGCAGGTCGACCGCGACCCATTCGCCGTCCATGCCCGGGACGTCGCTCTCCTCGCGCTGCCGGCCACCGCGGGCAGCCGGGACAGCGGCTCTGCGTCCTTCGGCGGAGGGCTGGATGACGATGACGTTGGCGCGCTCGCAGGCGCCAGGGCAGCCCGTGCGCCGGATGGCCGCGTGCCTCGGTGCCGCAGCAGCATCCTCGGCAGACGGTGACGGTGCACCGGCCGGCACCGACCGCCGCAGCGGGTGCCTTCGTTCGATCGGACCGGGTGCGCCTGCTCACGTGATCTCCTGAGCGGGAGGGTTCGTCCAGGCTCGTTCGCGCAGCAGGCGCAGGCCGTTGAGGGCGACGATGACGGTGGAGCCTTCGTGGCCGGCCACGCCGAGCGGCAGGGGAAGTGTCCCGATCAGATCCCAGGCCACGAGGGCGGTGATGAAGGTTCCTGCGATGGCCAGGTTCTGGATCACAAGGCGGCGGGCCCTGCGGGACAGGCCGATGACGGCAGGGATGGCAGCGAGTTCGTCGCGGACGACGACGGCGTCGGCGGTTTCCAGAGCGAGGTCGGAGCCTGCGTTGCCCATGGCGATGCCCGTGTGCGCGGCGGCCAGGGCGGGGGCGTCGTTGACGCCGTCGCCGACGACCATCACCCGGCGGCCTTCGGCTTCCCATTCCTTGACGGCGATGACCTTGTCCTGCGGCAGGAGAGCTGAGCGGACGTCAGTGATGCCGACGTCCGCGGCCAGACGGCGGGCGGCGCGCTCGTTGTCGCCGGTCAGCAGGACCGGAGGGTGGCCGGTCAGGGCCGTCAGAGCGGCAACCGTGGCTTTCGCGTCCGGGCGGAGGCGGTCGGAGATGCCCAGCACCCCGGCGGGTGACCCGTCACGCAGAACGATGACGGCAGTGCGGCCCTGGCGTTCGAGCGCCTGCACCCGGCTGCCGGTCTCCGCGTCGGCGTCGGCACGCAGGTGAGCCGGCGATCCGACCTCGATGGTGTGGCCGCTGACGGTGGCAGTCACACCGGCGCCGGGCGCGGAGGTGAAGGCGGTGGCTTCGGCGAGGGTGAGGCCGTGTTCGAGGGCGGCTTGGACGATGGCGCGGGCCAGTGGGTGCTCGCTGGGGTGCTCCGCCGCAGCGGCCAGCGCCAGCAGGGCGCGCTCGTTCAGCCCGGAGGTGGTGGCGGGGTGGATGTCGGTGACGCGAGGGGTGCCTTCGGTGAGGGTGCCAGTCTTGTCCAGGGCGATGGTGTCGACCTGCCCCAGGCGTTCCATCACGACCGCGGACTTCGTCAGGACGCCGTGGCGGCCGGCGTTGGCGACAGCGGACAGCAGCGGCGGCATTGTGGACAGGACGACCGCGCACGGCGAGGCAACGATCATGAACGTCATCGCGCGGAGCAGGGCCGACTGCATCTCGTCGCCGAAGGCGAGCGGGAACGCGAAGACGCCCAGGGTGGCGATGACCATGCCGACCGAATAGCGCTGCTCGATCTTCTCGATGAAGAGCTGAGTGGGCGCCTGGGTCTCGGAGGCTTCCTCGACCATCCTCACGATCCGGGCGATCACCGACTCCGAGGGGTTGCGCCCGACACGCACACGCAGGGAGCCGGTGCCGTTGACGGTGCCGGCGAACACCTCGTCGCCCCGCTGCTTGACGACCGGGAGGGGCTCGCCGGTGATCGTGGCCTGGTCGACGTCGGAGGCCCCGTCAGCCACATGGCCGTCGGCACCGATCCGTTCGCCGGGCCGCACCACAATGGTGTCCCCGACGAGGAGGAATTCAGCGGGCACGCTCTCCTCGCCGCCACCAGGCAGAAGCCGGGTGGCAGTGGTCGGTGCAAGATCGAGCAGACCGCGCACGGAGTCCGCGGTCCTCGCGGTCGCGACCGCCTCCAGCGCGCCGGACGTGGCAAAGATGACGATCAGCAGTGCCCCGTCGAGGACCTGGCCGATACCGGCTGCGCCGAGCGCGGCCACCACCATCAGCAGATCCACGTCCAGGGTCCTGTCCTTCAGGGCCTTCAGCCCCTCCCATCCCGGCTCCCAGCCGCCTGTGACATAAGTGGCGGCGAACAGTACGGCCCACAGCCATGACGGGCCGCCCAGCAGATAGAAGGGCAGCGCGAGGAGGAACAGGACCAGTGCGGCCAGCGCCCACCGGGCCTCCGGCAGCGCCAGGACCCTCGTTCGCCGCCGCAGCGGTGCCGGGCGCGGGCCGGCGGTCGACGCCGATGACCGCCGGTCGAGAACTGAAGACATGGCAGAGCAACCCTTCACAGACGGACTGGGGCGACACCTCCACGATATAGGAACATATGAATAGGTCTTCAAGTGTCATCGATACAATGGCGCCATGGGTCACGGAACGGGCAGTGCCGGCAACGCGACAACGCGCGAGCGCCTCGACGCGGTCGGAACCGCCGATGTCGCCGCCACTCTGCAAGCCCTCGCCACGCCCTCGCGCCTGCACATTCTGGCCCGGCTCCAGGAAGGGCCGTGCTCAGTGGGCGACCTCGCCGAGGCGGTCGGCATGGAAGCCTCCGCCTGCTCCCACCAACTGCGGCTGCTCCGCAATCTCGGCCTCGTGACCGGAGAACGCCACGGCCGCTCGATCATCTACGCGCTCTACGACAACCACGTCGCCGAGCTCCTCGACCAGGCCCTCTACCACGTCGAACACCTGCGCACAGGCATCCGCGACACCCCCGCCACCGTGCACGCAAGCGGCGCACCGGACTGAACCCTGCCTCACCGCACACGGCCCAGCCCCTGACTTCTCGGCGGACCTGCGCGCGGAACAGCGCGAACGCTCCGGGCCCCAGCGTGCTTCCCGGTCGGCCGGCACGCGGAACGCGGTTGAGGCGAGAGCCCAGCGCGGGCAGCAAGCACCGCTCAGCACGTATGCGAGCAGCCCACAGGCGTGGAGGGCGCCTCGGCCCCGACTGCGGAACGCAGCGACGGGCCATCGGGACTGCCCTGCTCAAGCTCCTTGAAGTCGCGCCGGCGAAAGGGACTCGTGCGCTGCCAGCAGAGGCTGGAGCACCTCCCCCACTTGCGCTCCATGGAGATCTTGAACGCGGCCTGAGGTGACGGTCCGTGTGGACGGCTCGTCCGGGCCGGAGTTGGTCAACGGCTGCCCGACGGAGGGAAATGTAACAGGCTTTGGTCTAGACCTTGACAGGTCCAGACCATTGGAATTGAGTCTGGGCGAATCGACCACCCTCTTTCGAAGGAGTGATCACTTGTCCAGACGACGGATATCGGCGTTCCTCACGGCGCTGGCTGTCGCTGTGGGGCTCGCCGTCATGGGTCCCCTGACGGGCACCGCGTCGGCCGCCACCTGCGTGGCGAGCTGGAGTTCGACGGCCGTCTACACGGGAGGGATGACGGCTTCGCACGGCGGGCGGAACTGGCAGGCCAAGTGGTGGACGCAGGGCGAGACCCCGTCGACCACCGGGTCCGGTGTGTGGGCGGACCAGGGCTCGTGCACCGGCGGCTCCGGCGGCGGGGACGGCGGAACCACCGACTGCGATCATCCCGCCTGGGTCGCCGGCCGCGCCTACACCGCCGGTGACATCGTGAAGTACACCAACGGCAACTACTACAAGGCCTCCCACGACAACCCGGGCTACGACCCGGTGATCAGCACCTGGTATTGGGCGCCCTACACCTGCACCGGTGGCGGTGGCGGCAACCCCGACCCCTCCGGCTTCGTGGTCTCCGAGGCGCAGTTCAACCAGATGTTCCCGAACCGGAACTCCTTCTACACCTACGCCGGTCTGGTCGCCGCCACCAAGAAGTATCCCGCCTTTGCGGGCACAGGCAGTGACACCGTGAAGAAGCAGGAAGCTGCAGCCTTCCTCGCCAACATTTCCCACGAGACGGGCGGGCTGGTCCACATCGTGGAGCAGAACACCGCCAACTACCCGCACTACTGCGACACAGGCCGGCCCTACGGCTGCCCGGCCGGCCAGGCCGCCTACTACGGCCGCGGCCCGATCCAGCTCTCCTGGAACTTCAACTACAAGGCCGCCGGCGACGCCCTCGGCATCGACCTCCTCAACAACCCCTGGCGCGTCGAGCAGGACCCGGCCGTCGCCATGATGACCGGTCTCTGGTACTGGAACACCCAGAACGGCCCCGGCACCATGACCGCCCACAACGCCATGGCCAACGGCGCCGGCTTCGGCCAGACCATCTGGGCGATCAACGGCTCCCTGGAGTGCAACGGCCGCAACCCGGCCCAGGTCCAGAGCCGCGTCTCCAAGTACCAGCAGTTCACCCAGATCCTCGGCGTTCCCACCGGCGGCAATCTCACCTGCTGACCTGCTGCCCCCTGCGCACACCCGGTCCGCGCGCACGAAAGCGCGCGGACCGCCCCGCAGGCCCCTCCTCCCGGCGCGAGATCGTCGACGTGGGGCGACAGACCCTGGTCGAGCGATGCACCGACCGGCTCGAGCAGGAGCGCGGCCCAACCGTGCGAAGGGGCGAACTCGCCATCGTCACCCGGGCGCACTGCGCCTCGCCGTCGTCCTCATCCGGGCAAGCCGATGGCCCAGGAACGAGAACCCGGACCCGCTCCAGCGGACGGTGAGGGGGTGGTGGGGTTTCGACCTGGATGGCATCTTCGGGGCGGACCGTGCCTCCGCGGCGGACCACGGCCATGACGCCGCACTTGAACGTGAACTCGCCGGACGCGGGGTTCATGGCGGCACCGGCAGGCCCGTGCGTCGGAGCCGGATGTCAGCGGGAGCGGAGGTGTGTCCGGTCCCGAGGCCGGTGTCGCGTGCTCGTCGCTGCGGTGGGCGGCCGGGGTGGTCGGGCTCGGTGGGATGATCGCGCGGTGAGTGATGCGAGGGTGGTGGCCGCGGAGGCGGTTGAGGCGCATGTCCGGGCGTTCTTCGA
The DNA here is from genome assembly GCF_014489615.1 of Streptomyces genisteinicus. Lineage (GTDB taxonomy): Bacteria > Actinomycetota > Actinomycetes > Streptomycetales > Streptomycetaceae > Streptomyces > Streptomyces genisteinicus. Next base: position 7,623,218 of record NZ_CP060825.1, on the reverse strand, counting down.
CGGGCACGCCGTGGAGGTCGTCCGCTGCGACCTGGGGCCGGAGCGCGAGGAAGTGGTGCCCGGTCTGCGGGTTCTCGTGGTGGGACCCGGTCCCCGTGGCGGCAGCTGGGCCTATGTGACCGCAGGGTGCTGGGCCGCGGTGGAGGAGGACGGCTGCGCCCTTGAGTTCGTGATGACCGCCCCGGTCCGCGACCAGCGGTTCGTCGAGCTCATGGCGATGGTCGCCTTCTACCACTGCGGAGGGCATCGGCTCGACGTGGAGCACAGCATGCCCATCGGTGAACCGTGGGTGCCGGGGTCGGCCTGCGATCATCTGCTGATCAGCCTGCCCTATCTCCATGGACCGGACCTTGAGCACTGTCCCGTGCCCGGGGGCCACGCCCGCGTTCTGTGGGCCCTGCCCGTGACGACAGCCGAGGTCGAGTTCCGCAGGCGTCACGGGCACGAGGCGTTGGAGCGGCTCTTCGATGAGGTGGAGATCATTCCCACTGACCCGTTCCGGGCGTCGGTTGCCTGAGCTCTCCGTCCTCCGGGGGCCGGGCGGGGCTCCGTCGCTGTCGGACCCCGGTGGCAGCATTCGGGGTGTGGCGCCGTCCGGAGTGATCGACTCGGCCCAGCGCCTGGGAAGGCGTACGTCCCCTGCGTGGGGAGCGTGCCGTGCCGGGTACTGCCGTCGGCGTACTCGCCGCGTTCCGGTGTGCGCCACGCCCTCCTTCGCCGCCACTGCCGCTGGGCAGGACGGCAGCCGACAACAACGACCACCAGGAAGCGCATTCTGCGATGACCAACTACTCCGCACACACTGAGCCCAGCGGTTCCCGGACCACGCCGGCCGTCTCGCCGTTCAGACCGCCTCTCGTCAGAGCGGTGTTCCGGGATGTCACCTCGCTGCACGTCTCCCAATCGGCGGTGTCGGCCGCATCGTCGGTGACGTGGACCGTGGTGACGCAGATCGTCGACGGTGCGCAGCGTGCGGCGGGCGAGGAGGGCCGGAGGAAGCTGCTGCCCCGGGACCTGATCTCCGCGATCGACCGGAACGTCGAGGTGGAGGTGGGAACCGAGTGGTACCTCCACAGCCCGACGTTTCACGGCATGATGGGTGAGTTGCGTGACTCCGAGGGTGCGGTCGTGTCCCTGCGTGAGCGCCGCGGGGCGCGTATCCCCAGTGGGGTGGCCGGGGCCCACAGGTTCCACGGCTCGGTCAGGAAGCTGCTGAGGAGCCGCGGGGTGACGGCGGCGCCGGCGATGGTCCGCGACGTGGACGGCATCGCGAGCGTGTTCCTCACCCGCCTGGCCCGGGACGCGGCCATGGTCGTCCGCGAGGGGGGAGTCAAGCGCTACGGGACGGTCACCCTGGCGGTGCCGGGCGAGGCGGACCCGGCTCCCCTCCTCAAGGACCCGCTCCTGGCCGCGTCCACGCGGCGTGGGGCCCGGCGGACCGTCGGCGGGGACGATGTCCTGGCCGCCGCGACCATGCAGCTGTTCGGCGAGTTGAGGCGGCAGGCCCTCGCCGGGGCACGCGACGCGATACGCAACGCGCCGGCGGTCTGAGGAGAAGCTGAAGGGCGGATCCCGTCCGCGCAGGACCCATGCCGTACGTACGGGCAGCGTCCGGCGCGCGTGACGACGACTGCGTTCCGAGGCCGACCGGGCCCGGCTCCCGGTCGCTGCGCCGGGGTGCGCCGGGAGCGGCGTGCCTCGCCACCGGCCGGGTGCAATCCTCGGATGTACGAGTACGGGTCCGCTGTCGCTGGGCGTCATGGTGGAGGAACACACCAGCGGAGGGGAACTTTGGTGAACCGTGCAACGGTACGGAGGGTGTTGGGGGCGTTCGTCGCCGCGACGGCTCTCGTCGCGGGCCTTTTCCAGGCGGTTCCGGCTGCTGCGGCGCCGGCGCCTGTAGGCAAGCCGGTCTTCCAGCTGCCGTTCGCGTGCGGTACCGCGTGGCAGCTCAACACCTGGGGTCACGATCCGGCTCTGGACATCGTCGCCGAGGGGAACCCGGGGTCGGAAGGCCTGCCCGTCCGGGCGTCCGCCGCAGGCACGGTCGCTGCCGTGTACTGGGACGACGGCTCCGGCAACACCATCCAGATCAACCACGGCAACGGGTGGTTCACGGCCTATTACCACCTCCGGGAGAGGGCGGACGCCTATGTGAAGGCAGGCCAGAAGGTCACGGGCAGCACCCGGATCGGCAGCATCGGCGCGTCCGGTGCCGGGGGCGGATGGGCTCATCTCCACTACGAGCAGCGCTATCTCGCGTCGGGGAACTTCACGTACGAGAGCCACCGCAGGCCGGTGCACTTCGACGGGGTCGAGTACAGCGGCCGGAACGCGCAGTGGCCGAGTGTCACGAGCAGGAACTCGTGCGGTGGGCAGCCGCCGCAGCCCTGGTCGTGCCCGTCCGGCTACGTCTGCTTCTACTCCGGGTCCGACGGCACCGGCTCCGTCTGCAGAACCGACCGGAACGATCCGGCGAGCGAGTGCGGGCTGCGGAAGTCCTACTTCAACAACGGGACGGAGCAGCCGGGCTACGACCATGTCACCGTGGCTTTCGAGGAGGGCGGCAGCCAGTGCCTCCACTTCGGTGCGGTGGAGGGCCGTGGCAACTTCCCCGCCGGCGGCAGGACGGTCACGTCCGTGACGTGGCGGGGTGAGTGCCCGTAGCCGACCGGCCGGACGGGACCGACGGGGCCGACGGGGCCGACGGGAAGAGGCAGTACCACCCGCTGCGGAGGGGTGGTGCTGCCTCTTCCCGTGTGCCCGGTGGTGCTCGCTGCGCCTCGCGTACCCCGGTCGTGCCCGTCGCCCCTAGGACGTCCGAGGTACCCCGTGGACCGCCGCACCGGGATGGTTGACGTATGCCGCCGAACGGCGGCCCGGGACTCGGCCGGGGGGGCATCGGAGATGAAGCGCCTGTTTGTTCGCGTGTGCGCGGCGGCGGTCGCGGCCGCAGCCCTGAGCGGATGCGCCGCGCTGGACGCGCACGAGGCCGGGAGCGTGCCGCGCGGTCTCACACCTTCCGAGCGGCTGCGCGTCGCCGACGCCGGCGAGGTTCTGGTCGGGCGGTGCATGAACCGCGCCGGGTTCGCGTACTGGACGAGCCCGCGGACCGGTCCGGAGGAGAGCCGCTCCCTCGGTTATGTCGCCGACGACGTCCGCTGGGCACGCGAGCACGGATACGGCAGCCGGATCAGGGAGCGGGAGGACCGGGAGCGCCGGTCCGACGCCAATGCGAGGTATCGCGCCTCCCTGTCGCCGGAGCGCCGCGCCGCATACTCCGAGGCCCTCGACGGCGGCAGCGCTGCCGCCGTGCTCAGCGCTGTGCTCCCGGGCGGTTCGGGCACGATCCGCAAGCGGCTCGGCGGCTGCTCGGCGGAGGCCGAGAAGCAGTTGTACGGCGACGCGGCGGCGTGGTTCCGCGCCGACAAGGTGGTCGGCAACCTCCAGCCGCTGTACGTCCCGCAGCTGATGCGGGACGCGAGGTTCACAGCGTCCCTGTCCGACTGGTCCCGGTGCATGGCGCGGTCGGGCCACGCCTACCCCGACCTGCCGGCCGCCCGGGCGGCGGCCACGCGGCGTGGTCAGGGGCTCGATCCGGAACGGGCGTTCTCGGTCGAGACCCGTATCGCGGTCGCCGAGGCGCGGTGCGCGCGTGAGAGCTCGCTGGCGGCCGTCGGCAGGGAGCGGGAGACGCACTACCGCGACGGGCTGCGCGAGCGGTACGGCGACGCCATGGACACCCACCGGCGTCTCGAGTTCGCCGCGTACGAGAGGGCTGTGACCGTCACCGGCCCCCGGTCCTGACACGGGCCGGCTTTCACGACTTCCACGGCGACGGGCCGTGGGACAGCACGCCTCGGACGAGGCGGACGAACAGGAGCTGATCATGCGCAAGTTGGGCATCGCCGTCACCGTCATGGGTCTGACGGCACTCGGCCTGGCCGTCCCGGCCACGGCGGCGCAGGCGACCGGTACCGGCGCGCTGGGGGCCGTGTGCGACTCCAAGTGGCCGGGCCGCGACGGGTACGTCCGGGCCTGGGACGGCAAGGACTGCTCGGGGACGTACCTGGGTGGTACCGAGAGCTGGGACTCGGACTGGGGCAACAGCAGCGGGCCGTTCCAGGGCTCCGACGCCAACCGTGCGTCGTCGGTGATGAACAGCGGCTTCACCGGGGGCAGGGACGTCGTCGCGTTCTACCGGCTGACAGGGTTCGACGCGCCGGGCGGCTACAACTGCCTCAAGGCCCAGGAACTGTACGTGGACGACCTGTCGCGGAACACGTACACGAACGGGCAGAACATGAACAACAGCATCTCGTCCCACCAGTGGGTGAACGCGGGCGACTGCTCCCGCTTCATGAGCTGAGCTCCGGGGCGGGACGGTCCGCGGTGCGGGGCGGCTCGCGGGCGGGCGCCCCGCGGCCGGCGGGCGACGCCAGCTGTCAGCGGCTGACGACTCGTCGGCTGACGGCGTCGCGCGGTCCGCGGCGTCCGTGACGCCGCGGACCGCGACCGGGAGCAGGTCCCGCGTGTTCGGCCGGTGGGTGCGACGGCTCGCCCCGCCGGCCGGGAGGAGCCGGGGCGCCGGAGGGTCCGCGGCGGGCTCCGCGCGCCTCGGTGGGCGGCGTCGGATCAGGCCGGGGTTGCGGGGCGGGGGCCGGCGTCGTCGAGCCGGGTGCTCAGGGTGTGGGCGAAGTCCTCGGCGCGGGACAGTTGGACGCGCAGTCTCTCCACCTGTTCGGTGGCGGTCTGCCGGTAGGTCCGCACGCGGTCCAGGAGCGCTTCGCGCTCGGCGTCGCCGAGTGGTTCGCCGCTGTCGAGGCGGTCGGTGGCGTCGAGCAGGTCGCGCATCTGGTCCAGGGTGAAGCCGAGCGGCTTCATCCGGCGGACGACCATGAGCCGGGCGACGTCGGACTCGGTGTAGAGGCGGAATCCGCCCTGGGAGCGGGCGGAGGGGGTGACGAGGCCGGTGTCCTCGTAGTGCCTGATGGTGCGCAGGGACAGCTCCGTGCGCGTGGCGACTTCGCCGATCTGCATGTGCCGTGCGTCCACGCCGGTGGCCCTGGCCTTCCTCGTACGGCGGGCCGCGTCCCGCGCCGCCCCGAACCGATCCCTACCCTAACGTTAGGATAGAGTTTGCGACGCGGGGCCCGGACCGGTGGCTCCGCAGCTGCCGTTCCGGGGCCGATGGAGCTCCCGGCGAAGATTCCTTTTCCGCAGGAGAGAGCGTGCGCGAGCCCATGACGCCGATCGCCGCCGCCTGCCCGCCGTGATCTTCCTCATCCAGACGTGAGCCGTCGGCCGCCTCGCGCGCGCCGGCCTCTCGTCGTCTCCTCCCCGGCCCGGGTCCGCACCGCGGGCCGTCCGCGGTGCGCCGGCCCGGCAGCCGCGTGTTTCTTCCCGCGCACCCCGACCTGCGGTGGGAGTGTGCCCGAGCACGACAGGTACGTGTCCCCTTGTCTTCTGCTGCTGTGAGTCCTGCCGCGCGGCTGCGCTCTGCGATGCCCGACTGGCTGGGCGATCCGAAGGTGTGGCGTACCGAGATCCTCGCCGGCCTCGTCGTCGCCCTCGCGCTGATTCCCGAGGCGATCTCGTTCTCGATCATCGCCGGGGTCGACCCCGCGATCGGCCTGTTCGCCTCGTTCACGATGGCCGTGGTCATCTCGGTCGTCGGCGGCCGGCGCGCGATGATCTCCGCCGCCACGGGCGCCGTCGCCCTCGTGATCGCCCCGCTCAACCGGGAGCACGGCCTGGGGTATCTGGTGGCTGCCGTGATCCTCGCCGGTGTCTTCCAGGTCGTCCTGGGGGTGATCGGGGTGGCGAAGCTGATGCGTTTCGTCCCCAGGTCGGTGATGGTCGGCTTCGTCAACGCGCTCGCCGTCCTGATCTTCATGGCGCAGATCCCCGAGGTGCGGGACGTTCCGTGGGCCGTGTACCCGCTGATCGCCGCCGGTCTCGGGCTCATGGTGGTCTTCCCGAGGATCACGACCGCGGTGCCGGCCCCGCTGGTCTCCATCGTGATCCTCACGGTGATCACCGTGGGGGCGGCCATCGCGGTGCCGACCGTCGGGGACAAGGGGGCGCTGCCCTCGTCGCTCCCGGTGCCGGGTCTGCCGGACGTGCCGTTCACCATGGAGACGCTCACGATCATCGCCCCGTACGCCTTCGCGATGGCACTGGTCGGTCTGATGGAGTCGCTGATGACGGCGAAGCTGGTCGACGACATCACCGACACCCCCTCCGACAAGACCCGTGAATCGGTGGGCCAGGGCATCGCCAACATCGTCACCGGATTCTTCGGCGGCATGGGCGGCTGCGCCATGATCGGCCAGACGATGATCAACGTGAAGGTCTCCGGCGCCCGCACCCGGCTCTCGACCTTCCTCGCCGGAGCGTTCCTGATGGTGCTGTGCATCGTGTTCGGCCCCGTCGTCTCCGACATCCCCATGGCCGCCCTCGTCGCCGTCATGATCATGGTGTCCGTCGCCACCTTCGACTGGCACTCCGTGGCTCCCAGGACCCTCAGGCGCATGCCCGCCGGCGAGATCGCCGTCATGGTCATCACCGTGGGAGCCGTCGTGGCCACGCACAACCTCGCCATCGGCGTGGTCCTCGGCTCGGTCACGGCCATGGCGGTCTTCGCGCGGCGCGTCGCCCACGTCACCGAGGTCACCGCCGTCCTCGACCCGGACGGCACCAGCGTCGTCTACCGGGTCACCGGCGCGCTGTTCTTCGCGTCCTCCGACGAGCTCGTCGGCAGGTTCGGCTACGCCACCGATCCGGACGACGTCGTCATCGACCTGTCCGCCGCCCGGGTCTGGGACGCCTCCTCCGTCGCGGCCCTCGACGCGATCGTCGCCAAGTACGCCCAGCGCGGCAAGACGGTGACCATCACCGGCCTCGACACCACGAGCGCCGACCTTCACGACAGGCTCAGCGGGGAGTTGGCGGCGGGCCACTGATCACCGGCCCGGGGCGCTGAGAGGGGGAGCCCCGGCAGGGGGCCGGGGCTCCCCCTCGCGGCACGGCCGCGGGCCGGCTGCTTCCCCTCGGGAGAGCGCCCTGCCGCGATGCCGGGGCCGGGCCCCGCCCGGCGACCGTGCCGGGTCCGGCGACTGCCGCACCGACCGTGTGCCGCCCGGCGTTAGGCCGCCCGGGGTGCTGTGGCGGACCGGAGGCGGTCGCGGCGGTGCGTCCGGTCGCCGCGGACCACCTGATGCGTCATGTTGCTGATCGCACGGATCACGGCATACCGGCACGGACCGGCCGGACGTTGAGGAGGCCCGCGGTGGGCGAGGGCGAATTGTACATCGACGGGCTGTGGGCGCGCGCGTCGGCCGGCGGACGACGGGAGGTCGTCAACCCGTACGACGCCTCGGTCGTGACCACCGTCGCCGAGGCGGACGCGGGTGACGTGGACCGGGCGGTGCGCGCAGCGCGCCGGGCGTTCGACGACGGGGAGTGGGCCGGCTCCCCCACCCGGCGCCGTGCCGACCTCCTGCGCCGCGTCCACGACCTGCTGCTGCGCGACCGGGAGGAGATCGCGCGCACGGAGACCCTCGACACCGGCAAGACCCTGGCCGAGGCGCGCATCGACGTGGAGGACGTGGCGAACACCTTCCGCTACTTCGGCGAGCTGGCGGGGAAGGACGGCGGCCGGGTCGTCGACGTCGGCCCGGACGTCCTCAGCCGTGTCGTCTACGAGCCGATCGGGGTGTGCGCCCTGATCGCCCCGTGGAACTACCCGCTGCTGCAGGCGTCCTGGAAGGTGGCCCCGGCGCTGGCCGCCGGCAACACGTTCGTCCTCAAGCCGAGCGAGGTCACCCCGCTCACCACGATCGCCATGATCCGGCTCATCGAGGAGGCCGGTGCCCCGCCCGGCGTCGCCAACCTGGTGCTCGGATCCGGCGCCACCGTCGGCGCGGCCCTCACCGGTCACCCCGGGGTCGACCTGGTGTCCTTCACCGGCGGTCTGGCCACGGGGCGCAGCATCATGGCCGAAGCCGCCGGCGGGCCGAAGAACATCGCGCTGGAGCTGGGCGGCAAGAACCCCAACGTCGTGTTCGCGGACGCCGACTTCGACGCGGCCGTCGACAACGCGCTGAACGCCGCCTTCCTGCACTCCGGCCAGGTCTGCTCGGCGGGCTCGCGCCTGATCGTCGAGGACGCGCTGCACGACCGGTTCGTCGACGTCCTCGCCCGGCGCGCGGGCGCGATCCGGCTCGGCGACGGCATGGCGGACGGGACCGAGAGCGGGCCCCTGAGCTCGGCCGGGCACCGGGAGAAGGTGGAGCGCCTGATCGCCGTCGGCCGGGAGGAGGGCGCCCGGCTCGTCACCGGCGGCGGGCGTCCCGCCGACCCGGCGCTCGGCCGCGGATTCTTCCTGGAGCCGACGGTCTTCGCCGACTGCGACCGGTCGATGCGCATCGTGCAGGAGGAGGTCTTCGGCCCGGTCGTCACCGTCGAGCGCTTCGGTACCGAGGACGAGGCCGTGGCTCTGGCCAACGACACCCGCTACGGCCTGGCAGGCGGTGTGTGGACCTCGGACGCGAGCCGCGCCCAGCGCGTCGCCCGGCGGCTCCGGCACGGCACCGTGTGGATCAACGACTTCCATCCGTACGTCCCGCAGGCCGAGTGGGGCGGCTTCGGCGAGTCCGGCGTCGGGCGCGAACTCGGGCCGACCGGTCTGCGCGAGTACCAGGAGGCGAAGCACATCTACCAGAACCTCGCCCCGGCTCCCACCGGCTGGTTCAAGGGCTGACGCCACCGCTCCCCTCCCGCCCCGCGCATCACAGAACTCCCTTCCAGGAAGGCCCAGAAGCACACCATGACGTCCACCACCCCGCACGGCGCCGAGTCCGCCTACGACTACGTCATCGTCGGCGGCGGCACCGCCGGCTGTGTGCTCGCCGCCCGGCTGACCGAGGACCCCGACTGCCGTGTCTGCGTCATCGAGGGCGGCCCCAGTGACGTCGGCGACGACCGCATCCTGCGCCTGCGCAACTGGATCAACCTCCTCGGATCCGAGTTCGACTACGGCTACACCACCGTCGAACAGCCGCGCGGCAACTCGCACATCCTGCACTCCCGCGCCCGGGTGCTCGGCGGCTGCTCCTCCCACAACACCCTCATCAGCTTCCTGCCGCTGCCCGAGGACCTGGACGACTGGGTGGCGAAGGGCTGCACCGGCTGGGACCCGGCCACGATCCTGCCGTACCGCGACCGGCTGCAGACGGAGATCGTCCCGGTGGCCGAGGCCGACCGGAACCCCATCGCCAAGGACTTCGTCACGGCGGCGTCGCGCGCCCTCGGCGTCCCGGTCGTGGACGACTTCAACGCCCGGCCCTTCACCGACGGCGCCGGCTTCTTCTCCCTGGCGTACCGGCCGGAAGGCAATCTGCGCTCCTCCGCCTCCGTTGCCTACCTCCACCCCGTCCTGGGCCGTCCCAACCTCACCCTGAAGCTGGAGACCTGGGCCCACCGGCTGCTGACCGACGAGACCGGGCGGCTCACCAGGGTCGCCGTGCGCGGCGCCGACGGCGAACCCGCCACCGTGCGGGCCGACCGGGAGGTCCTGCTGTGCGCGGGGGCGATCGACACCCCGCGTCTGCTGATGCTCTCCGGCTTCGGTCCCGCCGGCGATCTCAGCCGCCTCGGCATCGAGGTGCGGGCCGACCTCCCGGGGGTCGGCGAGAACCTGCTGGACCACCCCGAGTCCGTGATCGTCTGGGAGACGGCCGGTCCGCTGCCGCCCAACTCCGCGATGGACTCGGACGCCGGACTGTTCCTGCGCAGGGAGGCCGGCGGATCACGGCCGGACCTGATGTTCCACTTCTACCAGGTGCCGTTCACCGTCAACACCGAACGCCTGGGCTACCCCGTCCCCGAGCACGGGGTGTGCATGACGCCGAACGTGCCGCGCGCCCGCTCCACCGGCCGGATGTGGCTGCGCAGCGCCGATCCCTCCGAGCATCCCGCGCTCGACTTCCGGTACTTCACCGACCCGGAGGGCCACGACGAGCGCACCGTCGTGGACGGGCTGCGGATCGCCCGGGAGGTCGCCTCCGCACCGCCGCTGCGCGACTGGCTGGTGCGCGAGGTCGCGCCGGGGCCCGGGGTCACCTCCGACGCCGACCTGTCCGAGTACGGGCGGCGGGCCGCCCACACCGTCTACCACCCGGCGGGCACCTGCCGGATGGGCGCGGCCGACGACCCCATGGCCGTCTGCGACCCGCAGTTGAGGCTGCGCGGCGCGGAAGGGGTGCGGATCGTCGACGCGTCGGTCTTCCCGACGATGCCCACCATCAACCCGATGGTGACCGTGCTGCTCGTCGCCGAGCGCGCCGCCGACCTGCTCACCGGCCGTTCGGGCCCCGCCGCGCACACGAACGCCGGATGAGCGGCGCCGCGGACGAAAGGAGCAGGTCATGTCGACGCCAGGAACCGGGGACGACCCAGAGGCCCCGGACGAGGTGCAGCACGAGGCGGACGGGCCCGGCGCGGGCACTCTCAAGCCGTTCGTCTTCTACGGATCCGCGATCCTGATCCTCGCCATCTCCGTCTGGGCGATGATCGACCCCTCGGGGGCCGAGAGCGTCATCGGCGTGGTGGTGGACAAGATCTCGGGCTGGTTCGGCTGGTACTACTTCCTCGCCGCGACGCTGTACCTGCTGTTCGTCGTCTTCATCGGGGTCTCCAAGTACGGCACGATCAAGCTCGGGCCCAAGCACTACAAGCCCGACTACGGGCTGTTCGCCTGGGCGGCCATGCTCTTCGCCGCGGGTATCGGCATCGACCTGATGTTCTTCTCGGTCGCCGGTCCGGTGAGCCACTACCTGGCCCCGCCCGAAGGCACGCCCGAGTCGCTGGAGGCGGCCCGGCAGGCGGTGGTGTGGACGCTGTTCCACTACGGCATCACCGGGTGGGCGATGTACGCCCTGATGGGCATGGTCCTCGGCTACTTCGCGTTCCGCTACAAGCTCCCGCTCGCGATCCGGTCCGCACTCTTCCCGATCATCGGCCGCCGTATCCACGGCCGGTTCGGCGACGCGGTCGACCTGGCGGCCATCATCGGCACCGTCTTCGGCATCTCCGTGTCGCTCGGCATCGGTGTGGTGCAGCTCAACTACGGCCTCAAGGTCCTCTTCGGCGTTCCCGAGGGACTGCCCGCCCAGATCGCCCTGATCGCCGTGGCGGTGGTGATGGCCACGGTGTCCGCCGTCTCGGGCGTCGACAAGGGGATCCGGCGGCTGTCGCAGCTCAACGTCCTGCTCGCCGTGGGGCTGATGCTGTACATCCTCGTCGTCGGCGAGCCGTTCCGGCTGCTGAACGCCCTCGTACAGAACATCGGGGACTACATCAGCGGCTTCCCGTCGATGACGCTGAACACCTTCGCCTACGACCAGCCGACCGAGTGGCTCGACGCGTGGACCCTCTTCTTCTGGGCGTGGTGGATCGCCTGGGCCCCGTTCGTCGGCCTCTTCCTCGCCCGGATCTCCCGGGGGCGGACGCTGCGCGAGTTCGTCGCGGCGACCCTGATCATCCCGTTCCTCTTCACCGGCCTATTCCTCGCGGTCTTCGGCAACAGCGCGCTGTTCGCCGTCCGCGACGGCAACACCGCCTTCGGGGAGACCGCGCTGAACTCGCCCGAGCAGGCCTTCTACGGGCTGCTGGAGCTGTACCCCGGGGCGACCTTCAGCGCGGGGCTCGCGACCTTCGTCGGTCTGCTGCTCTACGTCACCTCGGCCGACTCCGGAGCCCTGGTCATGGGCAACCTCAGCTCCGACCTGCCCACTCCGGTGACCGACGCGAAAACCTGGCTGCGTGTCTTCTGGGCGGTGACGACAGGCCTGCTCACCCTCGCGATGCTCATCGTGGGCGGTGTGCAGGCGCTCACCGACGCCACGATCATCATGGGTCTGCCCTTCTCGTTCGTGATGTTCCTGATCATGGCGGGCCTCTATCTGGCCCTGCGCTCCGAGCGGATGCGCGAGGAGGCGCTGACGACCACCCTGCCGGGGTCGCTCTCCGGACGCACCACCCAGCAGGGGCCGCTGGGCGCCCAGAACTGGCGCCGCCGGCTGGGCCGCGCGATGGCGTTCCCCGGGCGCCGGGCGGCGGTCCGCTTCGTCGAGGAGGTGTGCCGGCCCTCCGTCGCCGAGGTCGCCCAGGCACTCCGGGAGCAGGGCACGGAGCCCGAAGTCCTGACGGGCACCGAGGAGGAGAGCGGCATCCCGCACGTCGGGCTCGCCGTGCCGATCGGTTCGAGGGACCGGTTCGTCTACCGGGTCTGGCCGGTCGAACGGCCCACGCCCGGCTTCGCGACGCGGTCCGTCAGCACCCATGACAGCTATGTCCGTTTCGAGGTCCAGCTCGCCGAGGGCAACCAGGGCTACGACGTGATGGGATACACCAAGGAGCAGCTCATCGCCGACATCCTCGACCACTACGAGCGCCACGTGGAGTTCCTCCGCCTCCACCACGAGGCGACCGCCGGTTCCGCCCTGCCGGACCACCGCCCGGACACACCGGAGGCGGCCTCGCAGGGCGACGCGTGAGACCCGTCGCGGCGGGCCGCCCCGGCAGGCCGTGCGGGGCCGGCCCGCCGGGGCGCGGCCTCGTCCCGGCGGGTCCGTGGCGGGGTCCCGTAATTCCGGTGCGATCCGCCGCCGGGACGGGGCAGGATGGCCGCATGACCTTCCTGACGCGAAAGGGCCGTGCCGCGTAGGGCACCGGCGCAGGTCCGGCGCGACCTGCCACGACGACGCCGCCCCGGTGTGCGCACCCCGACGATTCCCGGGCTCTCGCCGTCCGTGCTCGCGGCGATCGCGAGGATCGAACGCCGGCGCTGGTGGCCCGGCGACGCGGGCGTCGCCTTCGCCCGCTGGCGGGCTCTGGCGTACCGCCCCGGCCCCTGGGTGCTCTACACCGTCACGGACGGCGGTGCGTGCCCCTGCTGCGACCCGCTGGGCGGCACCGACGGCCGTCTGCTGCTGGAGCAGCTGTGCCTCGGTCTGCCGCCGGGGCCGGCCCGGGCTCTGCGCGCGGCGCTCGCGCCCGTCGACGCACGGTTCCTCGCACGGACGCTGCCCGACCCGTTCGCCTCGCCCCATGACCCGTGGTGGCAGCGCCGCATCGAAACCGCGTGACGGCGACCGGCCGGGCGGCGGCGGCCGTTCCGCCCGGCCGGCGGATTCCGTCGGCACACTCCGGCGGGATCGCCCACCCCGGCGGGCGCGCGGCCCGCCGGGGTGGGCGGGGGCGGTCACGGCGGGGCGGGGACACCGCGGTCACGGTGCTTCCGGGGGTTCCGCGAGCCGCCGGCAGGGGCGCCGGTGCGGCCGAACGGAAGGGCCCCGGACTCATTGTCACAGGGTGCGCCTAGAGTCTCTTCCACTCGTCACGGTGGGTTGCCGTCGGCGGGTCTCATCAGCGTGCCGCCGCATCCGGCGGCGTTCGGGACAACGGGGAGAACAGCGCATGGGGTGGGTACCGGCGGGTGACTACGAAGTCGCCCTGGAGGCGGGCAAGGTGGTCTGCCGCAACGCCAAGGGGCAGCGGCTCAAGACCGTTCCGGCGAAACTGAAGGACGATCCGGCGGTCGTCGGGCTGCGGCAGTTGGCCGAGTGGCTGGACCGGCACGAACGCCGGTGCCTGGCGGACGTCGAGCAGTGGATGGTGCGTTCGCTGCCCGTGCCGACGGCCGTGCTCGCCCAGGTCTGGCCCGACCCGGCCTGGCAGGCGGCCCTGCGGGACGTGGTGGTCACGGGCGCGGACGGCGGGGTCGCCGGGTTCCTGCGCGACGTCGACCCGAAGCGCGGTCTCGGACTCGTCGACCTGGACGGCGACTCCGTGCGCATCACCCCGGACTCCGTCAGCGCGCCCCATCCCGTGCTCCTCGACGACCTCGACGACCTGCGCGAGTTCGCGGTCGAGCTGGGGGTGCGCCAGAACGTGGAGCAGCTGTTCCGCGAGGTGTGGCGCCGCCCGGCCGCCGTCGCCCCGGACGCGGTCTCCGTGGACACCTACGCGGGCGGCGCGTTCAAGGAACTGCGCTTCCTGCACGGCCGTGTCACCCAGCTCGGGTACCGGTCCCGGGGCGGGTACGCCGTCTGCCCGGTCGTCGAGAACGGCACCACCGCCGAGGCGCGCATCTGGATCGGCGAGCACGACGGATACGACGAGTACGGCACCGAGACGGGGCCGCTGGGCTGGACCGACCCTGCGGGGCGCACGCTGACGGCCGCCGAGGTCGGCCCCGTCACGTGGTCCGAGGGCATGCGCATGGCGGCGGCGCTCTACGCCGGACGCGACGTCGAGGACGAGGAGCGGGCAGCATGAGCATCACGACGGCGAACACCGGCACCAGCAGCCCGGCCGCGGGCGCGGCGTCGCTTCCCGGCCGGGCGCGGGGCGCGTCGGCTGCGGACTCCGGGGCCCACGCGGCGGCCCTGCTCGACGCGGGAGCGGTGCTGCCGGCCGGCAGCACCGACCGGGACGACGCCGACACGCTGACGGCCCGCACCTACGCGCACGCCGCCCTCGGCGACCGGCCCGTGGTGCGGCTCGTGCCGGGCACGCTCGGCGAGGCCGAGGACCTGGCCCTGGAGTTCCTGGGGCTGGCCCGGACGGCCGAGGCACCGGTCGTGGGCCAGGTGCGCCGGGAGACGCTGGGATTCCCGGCCTGGGCGCTGGTCAACGATCCGGCGAACGGGCACCACGCCCTGGCTCTGGTCAAGGACATCGAGCGGCTGGGGCGGCAGGCGAGGACCCGTGCGGGGGCGGCCAAGGAGGGGTTCGACGATCTGGGCGTCAGGCTCGGCCGGGCGGTCCCCCATTTCCTCCCCACGTACTACGAGCAGGTGGCGCGCCTGTTCCTGCAGGCGGAGAACTCCACCTACGCCGCTTCGTTCTTCGGCAAGGCGCGCGAGGCCGAGCGGGTGCACGGCCTGGTCGTGGACGAGGACCGGCAGCGGGCCGTGTTCCTGGAGTTCGCGTTCGCCGGTGCGCTGACCGTGAAGGCGCTGCGGCAGTACGTGCGGGACCTGGTGGCGCGGCTCGCGCCGGCGGACGCCTGGGCCCAGTTCCGCCGTCTGCTGGTCGAGCGCTGCGCGGCAGGCATGCCGCCGTACGCCGCGCTGCCGCAGGACGTGCGGGCGCTGGTGAAGGCCGCGGGGCTGGACAGCAAGTCCGCCGAGCGGGAGCTGATGGCCGATCTGATCGGATCCCCCGGAGTCGTCCGCGCCCCCGCCTCGTTCTGGACGGCCTACCGCTCCGCTCTCCTGGCCCTCGCGCGGGAGGACGGGGCGGTGCGGGCCCGGCTCCTGGGCTTCTTCCCGGAGACCTTCAGCGAGGACGGCCGGGAGGCGGCGGGCGAGCGGGGCTGGCTGGCCCTGCTGGCCGAATCCGGCGCCGAGGCGATGCTGACCGCGCTGCCGGACGCCTCGGGCGCCGCCACCTCGGAACCGTCGGTGTCCCCCGCCGACTGGCTGACCCGCTGGGAGGCGCACCGGCGGCGCAACCGGAACACCTCCGGGCGCAGTCCTCAGACGCTCGACCTGGTCGCCCGGATGGCGGACCGGCTGCGTGCCGACGGGCGCCCCGTCGACCTGTTCCAGGGGCGCTGGCAGCGCACGGCCGATCTGGACCTCCTCGACCTCTGCCTGGACCGCGGCGTCCCCGTCGCCGATCCGGACGACGGGGACACGGGCACCGCGCAGCGGCCCGGCGTCCACCTCGGGGCGTGGCTCACCGACGCCGCGCCCGGAGCGCGGGATCTCACCGCCGTCGCCGGGGAGCCGGCCTTCCGGGCCCTGCTGAGCCGCACCGTCGGCGGCCTCGGCGGCGCCCGCGGGCAGCGGCTTGCCGATTCCGGGATCGCGAAGCTGGCGGCCCACCCGGTGCTCTCCGGGATCCTGCGGGAGTGGCTGACCTCCTGCGCCGAGGAGTACACGGCCGCACGCGGGCTGCGCGGGCTGCAGACCGCGCTGAACAGGCTCTCGGCCTTCCGTGCCGTGATCGGCGAGGTCGCCCCGGAGGCCGTGCGGCTCCTCGAGGGCCACGACGTCGTTCCGCTGCTCGCCTCGACGCTGCGCAGCGGTGTGCTGGACGAACTGGGCTGGCCCGCGCTCGACGAGGTGTACGGCGAACTGGCCGCGGAGGCCGCCGCGGCACCCGCGCAGCGGCATCGCTCGCAGAGCGTCGGTGTGACCGGCGCCTGGCCGGCCCTGGTCCTCAACACGCAGGAACGGGCGGTCGTCGTGGGCCCCGAGGGTGTCCTGCTCCGGCACACGCTGCGCCTGCCGTCCACCGTCGACCAGTGGCGGACGCCCGCCTTCCGTTACGTCGACGGCGAGTTGCTGGTCGTCTGGTGGGAGGACGGCAAGCAGCGCGGGTACTGGTCGCACCGCCCCGCCGACGTGTTCACGGTCGGCGGCGAGCAGGTGCTGCGCTGGGGCGGGTCGGGGCCCTCGGACGAGGTCTGCCTGCCCCTGCCCGGTGGCGGCCGCGCCAGCGGCGGCAAGGCCCTGCACGCGGGCGACACGTCTCTTCCGGCGCAGCGCGCCGTCATCTCCGACGGCACCGGTCACTGGCGCGAGGGCCGGCAGGGCACGCAGCAGGTGTGGCTGGAGTACGACCCGGTCAGCGGCGCCCACGGCCGGGCCTCGCTGCCCGCGTTCCTCCGCTCCGGGGTGCAGGACGGCACCCGTCTGATGCCCGAGCACTGCCAGGTGCTGCCGATCCAGCCCGGTCTGGAGGGCACCCCGTTCGGCACGGACGGCACGGTCCTCGGCCGCTGGGTCCGCCGCACGGTCACCGAGCCCGGCGCCGCCGCCCCCGCCGGGGGGCACCGGATCGTCGCCTGCGGCCCCGACGGTGTCACGGTGGCCCTGCCGTACCCGCTGCCCCGCGGCGGTTCGGCGGTGCCGCTCGGCGCGCTCGCCCTCCCCGGCGGATCGCGGCCCGTCATGGCACTCTCCGGGCGCTCCGTGGAGGCCCGTCCGGAGGACACGGACGGCACCGGCGGCAGCCTGTGGGCGGTCGTCCCGGACTCCTCCGGGGGCAATGACGCGGCCGGCACGCCCTACGTGCCTCCCGTCGCGTACTGGCACGCGCTGCGTCCGCGGGACGAGCACGGTTCGGCCGCCCTGCGGAGTCTGACGGACGCCCGGGCGGGAGAGCTGTTCGAGGTGGTCGCCGCCGCGGTCGCCCGGCATCTGGAGGCGTTCCGGGCGGTGGAGGAGTACACGGGCCCCTCGTCGCGAGAGCTGAGCGAGGAGGCCGTGGCCGGGGTGCTTCCCGAGGTGTCCGACGCACGGCTGCGCGCGGGTGTCACCGCGGTCGTGCGGCACGCGGTGGACCGTGCGGTCGCGGCCGCCCGGTACCTGGAGCCGCCGAAGCCTGCGGAGCCGGCGACTCCCCGGATGACCGCCCGCACGCAGGGCATGTTCTTCGACCATGCTCCCGAGCACGGCGACGACGTGACCCTGCGGCAGGCGACGGCCTGGGGGCCGGAGCGGATGCGCGGCAGCTGGTGGGGGTCGGCCGGCCGGTGGACGGCGCTGCGGCAGATCCTCGCCGTCAACCACGTCCTCGGCGGCGAGCCGGCGTTCGGTCCGCCCGTGCAGTCGAAGGCGCCGTTCACCGCCGTGGACGGCTGGCAGCGCGACGAGTGCACGGTGCCCGGCGACGCCCCGGGATGGACGTCGCTGCTCGACGGGCTGCCCGAGCTGGCCTACCGGGCCGCCTCGGAGGCCACCTCGCCCGAGCACCGTGCCGCGCTCGTGCTGCTGCTGGACGCCTTCGCTGCGGGCCCGATGGCCGATCCGGC
The DNA here is from genome assembly GCF_014489615.1 of Streptomyces genisteinicus. GTDB lineage: Bacteria > Actinomycetota > Actinomycetes > Streptomycetales > Streptomycetaceae > Streptomyces > Streptomyces genisteinicus. The sequence goes on along the minus strand of NZ_CP060825.1, from coordinate 7,605,385 downwards.
GGGCACGCTCCGCCAGGTGACGCTCGCCGAGCCGCAGGCCTCCGGCGCGACCGGCCGGAGGGACTCGGCGTTCACCCGCCTGGGGCAGGTGTTCCGCAAGGGGGACCGGACCGTCGTGGTCGTCGGCGACCGGGGATGGAACCACCAGCAGGACAGGGCCCGTTGGCTCGCCCTGGACCACGATCCGGCCGGTGTCTTCGGCGCCGTGCCCGGGTTCACTCTGGACGACGAGCACGTCCACCGGCAGGGCATCGCCGGCGACCGCCTCACCCGGCTCACCGCCCTGGTGCGGGAGCAGGGGGCGGCGCCGTGGCGGCCGGAGGCGGTGGAGGCGTTCCACGCGGCCACCGGGATCGGTCCGCTCCAGGCCACCGCCCTGGTGTCCGCCGCCGTCGAGGAGCCCGCTGCCGGGACGCTCGCCCTGCTGGGGGCGAAGACCCGTGCCTTCGAGACGGCCCAGGCCAGACTGCACGCCCTTCCCCGCACGGAGCTGCGCGCCGTGCTCCGGGCACTGCTGCCGGCGGATCCGGCCGAGCTGTGGTCCACGGGACCGGACGTCAAGGGTGCCGCAGAGGTCTGGCACGAGCATCTGGCCTCCTTGGTCCGGGTTCCCGAGGAACTCGATCTCGACCTGTCCGGCACCACCTCGGGCGCGGTGGACCTGGTCCTCAACGCGGGCTCCCGGGCCTGGCTCGCCCACGGCACGGACATCCAGGACGGCTCCGGCCGCCCCGTGCTGCGCCGGGTGCACGCACGCGGCGCGGTGGCAACGGCCGTGACGGCACTGCGCACCCTGGCCTACACGCTGCCCTTCGGGCACCCCCTGCGGGAGCAGCTGCCCGCCGGGCTCGCCGCGCTGCGCGGCAGCCTCGCGGACCCGGCGCTGGTGCTCGACGTCGGTCTGGACTGGACCGAGGCGGGCACCTCGATCGGCCCCGCGATCCGCGCCGCGCACGGGCTGCCCGAGACCGGCGGCGCGGGGACCGACGGCCTGGTCCGCGCCGGCACGGCGCTGATCCTGGTTCCCGGCCACGGCGACCACGAGAAGCTGCTGGTCCGCCCGGCCGGGCTGGAGGGCCCCGAGGACCCGGCGTTCGGTCTCGTCGAGGGCACCGTCGGCCGCCGCGGAAGCGGGGACCTGCTCGCTCTGCGGGCGCTGCTGGGAACCGAGGCCGACGCGCTGGTCTCGGCGGGCGCCCCGGACGGCGGCGAGCACCACGCTGCCCAGGACCCGACGCGCACCGTGCCGGGCCTGGTGGCCGAGGTGGCCGAAGCCCTCGGGTTGGGGGCGGACGCCGCTGCCCTGTACCTGATGCTGCTCACCCTGCCCGACCCGACGGACCGCAACTGCGTCCGCTGGACCGGCTGGAAGCCGGCCCGGATCAAGAAGGCGCGGGCGGAGCTCGCCGCCACCGACCTCGTGGTGGAGGCGAAGCGCGCCCGTGCCGGCCGGGCCCTGTTCCTGCCGTGCGGCTGGATCGAACGCAGCGCTCCCGGTCTGCCGCTGGAGTCCTGGAAGGAACGCCTGTACCCAGAGACCGGTGCCGCCCGGACCATGCCCCACCTGCCCGTCCCCGAGCTGTTCGAGGCCGCGTGGGCACGGGTCCTCGGCGGCGACGCCCCCGCTTTCGAAGAACTGGACACCCGCGCACCCCGGAAGGGCCGCCGCCGATGACGAGCGACACCACGACCACCACGGACCACACCTCCGAAGGGGGCGTACCCGCACAGGGCGCGGCCGCCGGCCCGCAGTCGCGCCAGGTCGTCCCGCCCGAGGACCAGTACGCCACCGAGCTGGCGTTCCTCGCCGCGCACGACGCCGGGCCCCGCCCGCCCGGCTGGCTGCTCACCCCGCGTGCCGTGGTCACCTTCGTGATGGGCAGCGCGGGCGACGCCCTGAGCCTGCCGAAGAACGCCCGGGCCGGGGCGGGGGTGCCGCGCCGCCTGGTGATCGAGCAGAAGTTCGTCGGCGAACGCGCCCTGGTCGAGCGGTGCGTGGTCACCCTCGCCGGGGAACGCGGCCTGCTGCTCGTCGGCGAACCCGGAACCGCCAAATCGATGCTGTCCGAGCTGTTGTCGGCGGCCGTCTGCGGCACGAGCGCGCTCACCGTCCAGGGCACCGCGGGCACGACGGAGGACCAGCTCAAGTACGGCTGGAACTACGCGCTGCTGCTCGCCCAGGGCCCCACGCAGCAGGCGCTGGTGCCCTCCCCCGTGCTCGCCGCCATGAAGCGGGGCGCCGTCGCGCGGGTGGAGGAGGTGACCCGCTGCCTGCCCGAGGTCCAGGACGCCCTCGTGTCGCTGCTGTCCGAGCGGCGGATCGCGGTCCCCGAGCTGGCGGGCTCCGAGGGGGCACAGGTGCACGCGTCGCCCGGGTTCACCCTCATCGCCACGGCCAACCTGCGGGACAAGGGCGTCTCTGAGATGTCCGCGGCGCTGAAGCGGCGTTTCAACTTCGAGACCGTGGGCCCGATCGGGGACGTGGACGCCGAGACCGCGCTGGTGCGGCGTCAGTCGCGGGCCGCCGTCGAACGCGCGGGGGCCGCCTACCAGGTGGACGAGGCGGTACTCGAAGCGCTCGTGACGGCGTTCCGGGACCTGCGCGAGGGCCGTTCGGCGGAGGGCTGGGAGGTGGAGCGTCCGTCCACGGTCATGAGTACCGCGGAGGCGGTCTCCGTCGCGGGCTCCCTCGGACTCGCCTCGGCCTACTTCCCCGGAGACCGGGACGTGCTCTCCCTCCTGCCCGGCCATCTCCTCGGCGTCGTCCGCAAGGACGACCCCGCCGACGCGGCCCGGCTGCTGGGGTACTGGGACGGTCCGGTGCGCAGGCGGGCCGAGCAGGGGTCGGCCACCTGGCGAGCCCTGTGGGACCTGCGCGCGGTGCTGGAGAGCTGACGGATGACCCAGCGGAGCATTCCCGAGACGCGGCAGGACGCCGGGCAGCGTTCCGCCGCCGGCGCGGCGGCGGCCGGCGCGGTGACGGTCGCCCACGGGGTGGCCGTCGCCGGCGCGGTGCGGCCGGGCGCCGGGGACGAGGCCGTTCCCGGCGCGCCGCCGGCCGTAGCGGCGCCCGGACCCGCCACTCCGGAGGCCGCCGTGGCGGCACTCGCCGAGGCCGGGCCCGGGCAGCCGTTCCTGATCGGCGTGCGCCACCACGCGCCGTCGCTCGCGGCTGCGCTCCCCGCGCTCCTGGACGCGGCGGCCCCCGACGTCCTCCTCGTCGAGCTGCCGGCCGAGTTCCAGCCGTGGCTCGGCTGGCTCGCCCACGAGGAGACCGAGGCACCGGTGGCGCTGGCCGCCGTGCTCCCCGGGGAGCACGGCCCATCGGGCGAAGGCGGTCCCGCCTTCTACCCGTTCGCGGACTTCTCGCCCGAACTCGTCGCGCTGCGCTGGGCGGCTCGCCACGGCGTCCCGGCCGTCGCCTGCGATCTGCCGCTGGCCGACCGGCCCGGGGCCGGGCCGGACGTCTCCGGCCCGGCCCCCGCGACGGGTGCCGGCGCCGTGCCCGCGAGGGGGGCCGGGCTCGGGCTGTCCGCCGCCCTGCGGTCCCGGCTCACCGGCCGTGAGGGCGACGACCTGTGGGACCGGCTGGTCGAGGCCCCCGCGCCCGGGTCGGCGCCCGAGGCGCTCCGCCGCGCCGCCCTGCTGACCGGCTGGGCGCTGCGGCACGAGGCCGAGTCCCGGGGCGGGGTGGACAGGACGGACCTCGTGCGCGAGGCCCGCATGCGCCGGCATGTCGCCGAAGCCCTCGCGAGCGGCCGGCGTCCCGCGGTGGTGGTGGGGGCCTTCCACACTCCGGCGCTGCTCGCCTGCGGCCCGGGCGACCTCGGGCCGGACGGGTCCGCGGCAGCGCCCGCGCCGGCGGCGGACCGGCACGGGGCGGACGCCCCCCGGCCGGGGGCCACCGTGTCCCTGATCCCGTACACGTACCCGCTGCTCGACTCGCGGTCCGGCTATCCGGCCGGCATCCGGGATCCGGAATGGCAGCACACGGTCCTCGACGCGGCCGGCGACCCGGCGGTGCTGCACGAATCCCTGATCCGTACCGCGGTGCGCGTCTGCGCAGCCCTCCGTGCGGAAGGGCATCCGTACGGACCCGCGGACGGCCGGGAAGTCGTCCGGGTCGCCGGGGACCTGGCCCGCCTGCGCGACCTGCCCGCTCCCGGCCGGGGCGAACTCCTGGAGGCCGTGCAGACGGTTTTGGGCCGCGGCGAGACCTACGGCGCGGGCCGCGCCGTGGCGCGCGCCCTGGAAAGCGTGCTCGTCGGAGCCCGCACGGGGCGGCCCGCGCCGGGCGCCCCGCGCAGCGGCCTCGGCCCCGCCGTGGAGACGGAGACCGCGGCCCTCGCTCTCCCCGGGCCGGCGGACGCCCACGAGAAGTCACCGCGCGACCTGCGCCTCGACCCCGCGCGCTCCGCACTGGACGCGCGGCGCGAACTGCTGCTGCGCAGGCTGGCGGTGTGCGGCATCCCCTACGCGCAGGAGCAGGCGGTGACGGGCGCCGCGGGATCGGAGGGCCTGACGACCCGCTGGCAGGTGCGATGGACGCCGGCGACGGCAGCGATGCTCACCGCGGCCGGGGCCCGCGGGGTCACCCCGGCCCAGGCGGCCGAAGGGACGCTCCGCCGGCGGCAGTCGGCGGAGCGCGCGGAGGGCGGCTCGACGGCCGCCCAGGTCGTCCGGGGCCTCACGGAGGCGACCGAGTGCGGCCTCCCGGCGCTGGCCGCCGAACGGCTGACGGAACTGGCGGCCGTGCTCCCCGCGAGCGGCACCCTCCCCGAACTCCTCACCGGGCTGGACCTGCTGGACCGCATCGGTGCCGGCCACATGTCCGGCGCGGTCCCTCCCGGCGACCGGCCCGCCCCGACGGCCGAGACCGGTCCGGACACCGCCCCCGTCGCCCATCCCCCCGCCGAGCGCGTCGCGCAGGTGGCGGAGCTCCTGACCGCCGCGGCGGTCCGGCAGGTCGACGGGCTGACCGGGTCCGAGGAGCCCGAGGACGCCCGGGCCCTGCTGGAACTGGCCCAGCGCGCCGACCGGGTGGGCGGTATCCGGCTCTCCGACGCCCTCGCCCGGCTCGCCTCCGACGGCACGCCGCTGATCGCGGCGGCCGCCGGCGCCGTCCGGGTGCTCACGGGCCACGAGGAGGCCGAAGCCTTCGGGGCCCGCGTCGCCTCCTGGGTGGACGGAGCCGTGGACAGCGCCTCCCGGAGCTCCCTCACCTCCCGCCTGACCGGCGTCCTGACGGCGGCGGGCCCGCTGCTGACCGTGGGCGCCGACGCCCTGGGGCCGCTGCTGAACCGTGTCGTGGAACTGGACGACGCCGGGTTCATGGCCAGGCTGCCCGCCCTGCGCGGTGGCTTCGACACGCTGAGCCCGGCCGCGCGCGACCGGCTGCTGGACACGGTGGAGGAGCTGTTGGGCATCCGGGTGGACGGTGCCGACGCCGATGACCCCGCCGAACTCGCCCGCAGGACCGCAGCCGACCTCGCCGCCCGTGACCTGCTGACCGGCCTCGGACTGCCTGTGGCGTCGGCAGCGGGGCCCGGGGCGGAGGCCGCGCAGGAGGACCCGTTCCCGTTGCCGGACGGCACCGCCGTGCTCTCCCCCGCCGGCGCGTTCGCCGGCGGGCCGGACACCGGCCCGGCCGCCGCCGGCCCGGCCGCCGCTCTGCCGATCGGGGCCACCGTCCTCGCCGGGGCCGGGGCTGGGGCGGCCGTGCCGCGGACGCTCGCGCCCGTCGACCGCTGGCGGCTCGTGCTCGGGCGGCGCAGCGAACAGCTGCCGTCGGGCGCGGCCCGGTCGGCGACCGCCCTGGACGAGTTGTACGGAGCGGGGCGCGGCGAGGGTTCGCGCGGCGGTCTGCACGGCCCCGGCAGCGGCCGGGGCGGCCGTGAGGCGCCGTTCCCGGGCGTGCGCGAATGGTCCGAGGAACTCGCCGCGCTGTTCGGCCCCGGCATCCGCGAGGAGGTCCTCGCCGCGGCCGCCGCCACCGGCCGCCCGGACGTGCTCGCCGAGCTCGACCCCGCGGCCGCCACTCCCTCCGTGGAGCTGCTGCGGACGGTGCTGCGGTACGCCGGCGGCCTCCCCGAGGCCCGCCTGGCGGCGCTCCGTCCCCTGGTCCGGCGCCTGGTCGACGAACTGACCCGTCAGCTCTCCACCCGGCTGCGCCCCGCCCTGACCGGCACGATGCTGGCCCGGCCCACACGCCGCCCCGGCGGCAGGCTGGACCTGCCGCGCACGCTGCGCGCCAACCTGGCCACCGCCCGCAGGACGGCCGACGGCACGGTGCAGGTGGTCCCCGAGCATCCGGTGTTCCGCAGCCGAGCCCGACGCTCGGCGGACTGGCGGCTGATCCTGGTCACCGACGTGTCCGGCTCCATGGAGGCGTCCACGATCTGGTCCGCGCTGACCGCTTCGGTGCTGGCCGGGGTCCCGGCGCTGAGCACCCACTTCCTCGCCTTCTCCACGGAGGTCGTCGATCTCACGGGGCACGTGCACGATCCGCTGTCCCTCCTCCTGGAGGTGAGCGTGGGCGGCGGGACGCACATCGCCGCCGGACTGCGCCACGCACGCGGCCTGGTCACCGTGCCGGCCCGCACCATCGTCGTCGTCATCAGCGACTTCGAGGAAGGCGCACCGCTCGGTGGTCTGCTCGCGGAGGTGCGCGCCCTGGTCGCCACGGGCTGCCACGTCCTCGGGCTCGCGAGCCTGGACGACGCGGGCCGGCCCCGCTACTCGACCGGTGTCGCGGGCCAGGTGGTGGCCGCCGGCATGCCCGTGGCCGCGCTCAGCCCACTCGAACTTGCCCGCTGGATCGGGGAGAAGACCGCATGACCGCCGCCCAGTTGCCACCCGTCGCGCCCGAGGTCACGGCCGGTCTCGTGGAAGCGCTCTCGCCCCGGCTGCGCAAGCGCCTGGACGCGGCCGTCGCCAAACTCGCCGCCCGCCCCGTGACGTGCGACGGCGACACGGTGACGGTCGCGGTCGACGACGAGACCGAGTTGCGCATGCACGCCCCGGGGGGCGTGGTGGCGACGGCGGACGCCATCACCTGCGGCTGCCTGCTCGCCCCCGACTGCGTCCACCGGGCGGCCGCCGCCGGTGCCGCTCCGACCGCGGAGCCGGCGCCCGAGCCGTCCGGCCCGCCCGGGCCGCCGGCGGCCGGAGCCGCTGCCCCGCACCGCGATGCGGCCGAGGCCGCCGCGGCGACCGGGACCTCAACTGGCGCCGAGGCGTTCGCCGTCCCGCCTCCGTCCGATGTGGCGGACCCTCAGCAGCGGGCGGCTGCCGATGCCGTGTGGTCGGCGGCCGCGGCCGTCCTGGACGCCGGTGTGGACGGGGCCGGGGCGGTGGCCCAGGCGGTTCTGCTGCGCGCCGCGCACACCGCCCGGCTCGCCCGGCTGCCCCGCGCCGCGGCCGCCGCGCTGTCCGTCGTGACACTGCTGCGCGCCGCCCGCGCCCACGACCCGTCCTACCGCACCGCCGACCTCGTCACCGCCCTGGCCGAACTGCTGGGGACCGCGCACCGGGTGCGCACGGCTGCCGGCGAGGAGCTGGCCGCCGCCCGGGGCGTGGCGCGGCGGCCGTACAGCCCGGACGGTTCGCTGCGCCTGTACGGGCTGTTCAGCGAGCCGGTCGTGACGGATTCGGGCCACGGCGGCGTCCGGACCTGGGTCGCGGGCTCCGACGGCAGGCTCTTCACGGTCTCCGACGTGGCCCCCGGGGGCGCCGGCCGCGCGGTGGGCGTGGCCGACCGGGCCGTACGCATGGGGGACTGCGCCCTGACGCATCGGGAGCTGGGCAGGTCCGGCCTGGCGGTCTCGGGTGCGACGGTCTCGCCGGACGGCAGACTCGGCGCCGGGAAGAGCGTCAAGGCCGTCACCGCGCGGGGAGCGGCGTGGACGGAGCCGCCGCTCGGCGGCCTGTGGGAGGCGGCCCCCTCGCAGCAGGCCGCCCGTGCGCTGCGGGCCACCTCCCGCTACGCGGACCCTGGTGCGGGCGGCAGCGACCTGCTCTTCCTGGACGTGGAAGTCCTCGGCGCCGTGCGGGAGTCAGGAGGGGTCTGTCTGCTCGCGCAGTGCGCTTCCGGTGTCCGCGTCCGGCTCACCGTCGCCGACGACGACCCCGCGCTGGCCCACCGGGACAACCTGATGCTGCTGGCCTCGGCGCCGGGAACGCGGCTGCGGATCGTCGGCCGCCTGATCCCCGCACTGCACCCGAGGCTCGCCCTGCTCGCCTGTTCGCACCCGCGGGGTGAGGGCACGGTCGATCTGGGCTTCGACCGTCTGCGACGCGCCGATGTTCCCGGCTCCGGTTCGGCGCCGGCCCCGGCCGAGACGGGCGGTCCGACCGCGCTGCCGCCCCTGCACCTTCTGGAGCGCCGCGTGGAACAGACGGTCTCGGCCGGCCGGGCCGCCGTGGGACTGCTCGGCGACGTCTCCGTGGAGGCCGTGCGTCTGCGGCGGTCGGGTCTTCCCACGGCCGCCGGTCTGCTCTCGGCTCTGCGCGCTTCGGCGGCGCAGCGCGAACGCGACCACTTCGGCAGGCTCCTCCCCGCCGACACGGAAGGCTTCGCGGCGCACTGGTTGTCGGCCGCCCGCTACGCGTCCGCCGTGTCCGAGTCCTTGTGCGCGGCCTCGTGGGGCGCGCCGCGGGACGCGGTGGCCGCGGCTCCGGCGCGCTCGTGACCATGCCGGGGGCCTGAGCCCCTGCCGGGGCCTGTGCCGCACCGGAGGCCGGTCGGTGCGAGGGCCGTCGGGGGTGACGGCCGGGCAGCGCAGCCGGTCCGGGCGGTTGCGAGGGGCGCCGGTGGCCGGTCCGGAGACGGGTCGTGCCGTCGTTCCGGCCCCCGCGCGGGGCCGGCGCGGGGTGCGACCGCGGGCGAAGGCCCGTACGTCCTTCCCCGGGTGCGGGGGCTGGTCGCTGTGTATCGGCGAGCGCCGCGCCGGGAAGCCCGGGCCGTCTCGCGTCCGGTAGTGAACCATGGACCCGCTCGGGCCCGCCGCGGGCCCGAGCGGGTTACCGGGCACCCTCATGGCGCCTTGGGCGGAATCACCCCGCCAATCGAACTGATGTGCGGCACAATGGAGTTCGCTCGCCGCTTGACGCGACCGCCCGGGCAAGGGCGTGCGTCGGCGACGTACATCCTTCACGCTCACCACTGCAGGAGACCTGCATGTCCTTGCTACCGCCCACGCCACCGTCGCAGCCTCATGTCCGGCGGCACCGGCAGCCACCGGCCACTCCCCTGCCGGACTTCCGGCACGTGTTCCTCGAGCCGGTGTACGACGACGAGGCAGGTCCGGGCTGCGAGGACGGCGCGGAGGATCTCCGAGCACCGGGCGCGGAGTAGCGGCCGCGCCGAACACGCCTCACCGGCCGTCGCGTTCGGTGCCGCCCTCTCAGCCAGGCGCACCGTGCCCGTATGCGGGGGCGGACGGACCATGCCCGTATGCGGGGGCGGCGTCCGTCTGCCGGTGCGCCGGCGGGAGCGTGCTCCGTTGCTCTTCGCCGAAGGGCCCCGTGCGCCGGGTCACCGCACCGGTACGAGCCCGGGTACGCGGGTGCCGTCGCCGAAAGGCAGGTGATCGTCGTCGTGCTGGTGCCGCAGGCGCCGGGCGATCTCGGCGGTCGCGCCGCCACGGGGAGGCGGCCGTCGGCCCCGGGGCACGTCGGGGCCGACGGCCGGTGTCCGGGGGCTGTCCCTTCCCTGCCGGACACCGCTCGTGCCGCACAGGACGGCGGCACGATGTCCGACGGGCACGCACCCTCCGAGCGGCTCGCGGACACAGGGTGTTCGTGGGCGACCGGTCCGGCGGATTGCCCTCACGGCCAGGATCACCCGATCGGGTCATCCGCATGAGTGGGTGGACGCTCGCCCGGCGCCGCAGGTCGGTCGCGGCGCCGGGCGCGGGTCAGCGGCGTCCGCGCAGTCGGCCCAGGAGCCGTTGGGCCTGGGCGCGCTTGCGGGGGTCGGCGGCGGCACGTCGTGCCGAGGCGATGGTCCGCTGCCCCTGCGGGCTGCGGGTGAACCGGGTGAGTCGGGCGACGAGGCCGGGCATGGCTTCCTCCTGGAGACGGTGTCACCGTCCGCCTACCCCGGGGTGGCACAAGGATGTCCTGGAGGATGCGGCCGGGCCTGAGGACGGGCACCGGTTCCCGACGGTGCGTCACTCCGGCGGGGCCCCGAACCCGATCTCGTTCCCGTCCGGGTCGCGGAAGGTCACCTTGCGCACGCCGTTGCCGTACGTCTCCCGCCGGACGGGGGCCACGCCCGCGGCGATCGCCCTCTCCACGAAGGAGTCGAGGTCACGCGGGCCGCCCAGGAAGACGGTGTGCCGGGCATGCCCCGCGTGTCCCGGGAGGTGTTCCACGGCGAAGGACCGGTTCTCCGCCAGTTCCCACACCGCCTCGGTGTCGCTCGGGACATAGGTCGGCGGTGTGCCCAGCAGCCGTTCGTACCAGGCCAGGGCGGCGGTGTGGTCCTGCACGGGAATGCCTGCGAAGAGGAGGACGGCCATCGCGCCAGCGTAGGGGCAGCACGGTCCGGTGCGCGGGAATGCGGGGCCGGGCACCGCGGGAGGGGTGGCGCCGCCCGGGCTCTAGGCTGTTCCCGCCCCGGCCGGCACAGGCAGGCCGGGGACCGACGCCCCCGGGGCCCGTCCGCATACGAGGAGACCGAGTTGAGAAGAGGCGTCCTGCGGAAGTCCGTCCCGATCGCCGCGCTGGTGCTCGGCCTGGGCCTGTCGGCGGGCTGCGCGGTCGACGAAGGCACGGCGCTGGCGGCTGACTTCGAGGAGGACTGGGCGGGCACGCCGGACGTGGCCGGCATCAGCACGACCAAGAACAACACGCTCCCCTTCAGCGGGACGTCGACCGGCACGCTGACCCTGGTGGAGGGCACCCCGGCAGGGCGCGTGACCGCGCTGGCGGGCGAGATGAGGGACTACGCCGCCGGCCACGCCAAGATCACGGGCCGCATCGCGGCGGACGCCGTCACCTTCACCGTCGCCACGGACGAGTCGGACGCCGCAGAGGTGCTGTCGCTCTGGCAGTCCCTGGCCGGCGACGACCGGGTGAAGGACGCGGACATTGACGAAGCGGCGTCGAAGAAGGCCGCCGACCGCCGGAGGGTCGAGGTCACCACAGCCGATGCCGGCGGGGCGTTGGCGGTGTTCAAGGACGTCGCCGCGGCAGGCGGCAGGCACCGGCCGCTGTCCGGCACGACGGTTCTGCGGGTCACCGGACCGGGGCTGTTCGTGGAGACGGACTTCCACGACGCGTTCCCCGCCGAGGCGATCGCGGCGTACGAGGCGGTGCGGGCCCGGTACCCGGTGCTCCGCGCGAGCCTGCGGCGCGATGCCGTCTCCGGTTCGGCGGTGACCGTCGTGGTCGCGGACGGCGCCGATGCGGAGCAGGCGGCTGAAGTCGCCCGGCGCGCGGCTCCGGACCTCGGTGAGGCCGTCGAGGTCACCGGACCCGGCGGATCCTGAACCACGCCGGGGTGTTCCCTCCGTCGCGGGGCGCCGACGGTGGGGCTCCCCGTCCCGCGCGTGCAGGCAGCGGGATCTGACGCGTGGTTCGCCGCCCGTCAGCCGCGGTCGGGCCCTCCCCGAAGGCGTCCGGGACGGAGGTCCGAACGCCTCGCCCCGGCGCAAGGGGCGTCAGAGGCCGGCACCGGGCGGCGAAGAGGCGCGCGGGCCCGGCATGGGGAGGTCCGAGCCACGGAGGGCGGGGTACGGGACGGGGGCCGCGTGACCCGCGTCGGGCCGGCGTCCCCGTGCGGGGCGGGGACGGTGTCGACCGTCCCCGCCCCGCGCGGAAGGAGTCAGCGCTTCATCAGCGCGAACACTCCCCAGCCGAGATGGTCGCGCACGTGGCGCGCGTACTGTGCGGGCCCGGTGGTGAGCTCGGCACGTACCTGGGGTGCCAACTCGTCGCCGGGGTTGCCGTCGAGCCAGCGGCGCATGGCGAGCCACTGCGCCGCCTGGTACCGGTCCCAGCTGTCCTGGTCGGCCAGCACCATTTCGACGACGTCGTACCCCAGGTCGCCGAACTGTCCCATCAGTTCCGGCAGCAGGAGGAAGTCGGACACGTCGGCGGCGTGGCAGGCTTCCACGGTTTCCCGGTCGGCCGGTGTGCGGAGCCAGTACGGCTCGCCGATCAGCATCAGGCCTCCGGGGCGCAGGCTGCGGTCCAGCAGGCGCACCGTACCGGCGACGCCGTCGCCGATCCATGTGGCACCGACGCAGGCAGCGAGATCGACCGGCTCGTCCGCGACGTGCCCGCACGCGTCGCCGTGGACGAACGTGACACGGTCGGCCACGCCGAGTTCGGTGGCGCGGGCGCGGGCCTGTGCGGTGAAGACCGTGCTGATGTCGACTCCCGTGCCCGTGAAGCCGAGGTCACGTGCCCAGGTGCAGAGCATCTCGCCCGAGCCGCTGGCCAGGTCGAGCACCCGCGTCCCCGGCGGCAGGCGCAGGGCGCGGCCCAGGGAGGCGAGCTTGTCCTCGGTGAACGGGTTGTGGATGCGGTGGCCGCTCTCACGGATGGTGAAGATGCGTGGAAGATCCACGAGTGATGTCCTTCGGGTGCGATGAGGTCAGGGTGTGTGCGGAGGACGGCCGGGAGGAACCGGCCGACGTGACGCGGACCGTCATCGGAATACACCTCGTTCGGGACGTGCGGATCGTGAACCCGGCAACCATAGACGTCTTCCCGGCGGCGTCCCATCGGATTTCCGCACGGCCGGGCGGGCCGCGCGCCGGGGCCGTGAGGGCCGTTCCTCCGGGGCCGTCTCCGCAGAGGATCGGGGTCGGGCGGCACGGCGTCGGGCGGCATGATGGCCACATGGTCGTGGATCAGGGGTGGGACGCGCTGTTCGAGGACGGGGCGGGGCTGCCGTGGCGGGTGCGCGGGGGCTGGCTCGACGGGCTGGGACTCAACCGGGGGGCGCCGGACGACGTGGTGATCAGACTGCTCGACCACGGTGTGGACGCCCCGCTGGGGTGGGCGCGGTCGGACGCGGTCGTCGCGGCGGCGATCGGGCATCGAGATGGCACCGTGCGGAGCCGTCTCGCCGAAGGCCGGCCGGACATGAGTGCGGAGCAGTGGACGGCGCTCCTGCTCGCCGAGCCGTCGGCCGCGCGCCGTGCCGTGTACGCGTCGTCGGCCGGGTGCCGCGAGCGCGGTCTGACCGCGGAGGGGTACGTGCGACTCGCGGAGGACGCCTCGCCCGGTGTGCGCGCCGCCGCCGCGGAGCATCCCGGCCTGCCCCCACGCCTGCTGACCGCACTCGTCGCCGACCCGGTCGCAGCGGTGCGGGCGGCTGCCTGCGGGCCCGCATGGGAATGCCTGCCGCCGTCCGGACGCGAGGCGCTGCAGGCGGACCCGCATCCCGGCGTCCGCAACGAAGCAATGCTGTGCCGGCACCGGGAACTCCCCCTGTCACGAACAGTGTTCGAGGCGCTGGACCGGCCGGCCGCGGCCGGGAGCTGCCGGCTGGACCGTGCGCTGGCCGAGGAACTGGTCCGGCACGGGGACCGGGAGATACGGCTGGCGCTCGCCGGCAACCCGTGGCTGGACACCGACCTCGTCATGGTGCTCGCGGCCGACGGCGAGCCCCGGGTGCGGCTCGCCGCGTCCGTCCATCCCGGGCTCGACGAGGAGTCGCGTGCTCTCGCCCTGCCGCCGGACTTCGACCCTGCCGGAATGCGGCTGGACGTGCCGTGGGTCCTTGCCCGGCACGGTGATCCGGAGGAGATGCGGCGACTGGCGGGCTCGGTCTACCCGCTGCTCCGCAGCAGCGTCGCGCGGGCCGCGAGGCTGCCGCCGGACGTGGTGGAACGGCTCGCGCGGGACGAGGACGACGTGGTCCGGCTCTTCCTCGCGGAGTCCTGCGACGATGCGCCGCCCGCCATGCTGCTCGAGGTGTGGCGGTGGTGGAACGGCAGTCTGTCGAAGCCCGATGTGCCCCGCGGCCACCGGAACTTCCCTCGCGCGGGGCTGCTGCGGTTCGCGGCGGACCCCGATCCCCGGATGCGGCAACTCGCCCTGGACGACCCGGCGTCCACGACCGGCCTGGTCGAACGGTTCGCTCACGATCCCGACCACGAGGTGCGCGGCCGGGCGGCGCGGGACCCGAGGCTGTCGTCTGGCGCGGCCGCACGGCTGCTGCGCGACGAGGACGCCGCGGTCCGGCACTGGGCGGAGGTCCACCCGGCACTGTCGGTTCCGGCGCTCGTCGGGCTGCTGCGCACTCCTGCCTGAAGCCTCTGGGGGGTGCCGGGGGTGCGGAACCCCGGCATCCCCGGGCCGGTGATGCACCGCATGATCGATCTGGCGGCCACGGGACCGTGAGGGGCGCCGCCGGGCGGGCACCCTGCGGTCAGGCGGGGTGCCCGGGCCCCCGGGAGCGGTGACGACGCGCGCGACCGCCGCGCGGGACGAGGTTCCGTCCGGCACGGCGGTCGCCGGTGCGGGGCCGTCAGGCCGGGCGGCTCCCCGTGGCGTCCGCCCCTCGCGCCGGGGCGGGGTCCGCCGCGATCCAGGCGTCCAGTTGCTCCCGGGTGGTCCCCGGGTCGGCGACCAGTGCCCCGAGGTCGTCGCCCTCGACGACCGTGGTCGCGACGGCCGGGCAGCGGCGGCAGCCGTCCACGCCGGTCTGCTCCCACCACTTGCAGTGGCTGCGCAGATGGCACCGCGGCACGCTCCGGCTCTCGTCGGCCGGCGTCGCCGTCACGCGCTCCACCAGGGTGCAGTCGTTGCCCCTGCGGTGCAGGCAGTTGCTGACGCAGTGCGACGCGAAGCGCAGCACCCGGGTCGGCTCGACGTCCTTCGGGACGACCGGGAGGACGTCCCGGGCCGGTACGGGGTCGGCGAGGTACACGACTTCGCCGCCCTGCCCCGACCGCACGCCCAGGACGACCGCCTCCGGCGCGTCGGCCTTGCCGCTGGGGCACCAGGTTCTGGTCTCGGAACGTTCCGCGGTGCTCATCTCCACCTCCTGATCGGTCCCGTGGGGGCTGCTACACGATCTGGCCGGCGCAGGCCGGCGTACAGGCCGCGGCCATGCGCTCCAGCTCGACGGCGGCGGCGAGGTGGGTCTGCAGCTGCACCGCGGTGATCTGCTGCGGCTTGGCCGACGTCTCCGCGGACGCGGCGCCGGCTCCGCCGAGGACGAGCGCGGCCGCGGCGACGGCGGCCGCGGCACCCCCGACAGCCGGGTGATCCGTGTACTTCATGGTGAACCTCCTGATTCGCCCTGCAGGAAGAGGGGCGTACCGGCACGTTAGGAGGCTTCGGGGGCCGTCACCGGCAGTCGGAGCGGCGGTTGTGCGGCGGTACGGGCGGCTGCCGCCGTGTCGGTGGCGTCGCTCCGTGCGTGCGCCGCGGAGGGCCGTGCGAGCGCCGGGCGGGCGTCCCGGCGGAGGGCCGTGTCCCTGCGCCGGACGCCCGACGGCGGACACCGGGCGGCGGACGGACCGCGGCACCCGGCGTCGCGCGGGGCCGCCGCCGGAGCGGGCCGCGGCGGCCGGACGGGTCCGGACCCGGGTCCGGGTCGGTCCGGGTCCGGGTCGGTCCGGGTCCGGGTCCGTCCGGTGGAGGATCGCAGCAGCGGTCAGGCGTTCGCGCGGTGCGGAGCAGCCACCACGCGGGATGCCGCCTTCACCGCGCGGCCGGCGCGGCGGGCCGGACGTGCCGCGGGCTTCAGACGCCACAGCCACACCGAGGACGTGACCAGCAGCGTGGAGAACACCGCCAGCAGCGCGACGGAGACCCACATCTGACGGCTCCCCGGATCGAGCCACCCGGCCCAGGCGGCGGCCGCCGCCCACAGCAGAACCCCGCCCGTGTAGAGGGAGCGGACCCGGCGCAGCTGGCGCGCCGCCCGCGAGGACCTGAAGAGTTCGCGCTTCGATGCCATGCCGAGCCGTGTACCCCGGATTCCGGCGGCCACCGGAGCCCGGCCGGGCGAACCGCGCGGTGCCCTCCGGGCCGTGCACGCGGCGGCCAGGCACGCGGCGATGAGTTCCGCCGCGTGCCCCGGTCTGCCCCTGTGAGAGCCCACCACCGCAGCGAGGACGCACGGCTGCACGCGAGGAGAGCACCATGTCCGCCACCTACACGTTCGACGTCTTCTCCAGCCTCGACGGCTTCGGTGCCGCCGGCGGGGACTGGACCGGCTACTGGGGCAAGCAGGGGCCGGAGTTCCTCGCCCACCGTCTCGACCAGTACGGCGAGGAGCAGCGGATGGTCCTCGGCGCCCGCACGTACCGGCTGTTCGCGCGGATGCTCGCCGCGAGCGGACCGGGATCCGAGGTGCGCGACCCCTGGGTCGAGCGGATGAGGAGCCTGCCGGCCACGGTGGTGTCGAGCACGCTGGAAGGACCGCTCGACTGGCCGGACGCGGACCTGGTGGGCGGTGACGCCGTCGACGTCGTGGCCCAGCTCAAGGAGCAGTCGGCGGTGCCGTTGCGCTCGCACGGCAGCCTGGCGATGAACCGGGCGCTGATGGCGGCAGGTCTGGTCGACCGCGTGCAGGTGACGCTCTTCCCCGTGATCACCGGCCGGACGGGGGTGGACCCGGTCTTCCGGGACGCGGCGGACTTCGATCTCGAACTGCTCGGGCAGCGGACTCTCGACGGCCGCATCCAGGAACTCGTCTACCGGCCCGCCCGGCACGCGTGACCCTCGGTCGCCCGGGTCGGGACTCCTCCCGGCGCCGGCGGACCTCCCCCGCCGCAGGCCGACGCGGGGCAAGCGACGCAGGCGGACGCGGACAAAGCGGGACGGGCGCGTGGCGCGGACGCGCCTGCGGGGAAGCCGCCGCGAGTTCGCGGTGTGTACGCGGGGGCACCGGACTGAGTAGCCGTACTCAGGCTCCGCCGATCATGGCGGGCGAGAGTGGGGCCACGGACCGACCAGCCGACAGGAGACGACCGTGACCAGTGCCCCGACCCCCCTCCCCCGTCCCGCCGCGCCCCCCTCCCGGCGCCGCCGGACGCGCGGCGCGGCGGTCACCGCGCTGGTGGGAGCAGCCGCGGCGGTGGTCCTCACCGGCTGCTCCGGCCTCTCCTTCCAGGACGACATCTGCGCCGGCGGCGAGTATCCCGTCCTCGCCGTCGGCTCGACCGGCTCCGCGTGCGTGGAGGAGGGCGAGAAGGTCCCGGACGGCTACACCCGCTACCCGGAGGGCAAGGTGCCGCTCAAGACCGACGACACGTGGGACGTGTACTGGCGCACCCACACGGTCGACGAGGAGGGCAACGTCGTCGAGGTGCCCGACGCCGGCTGACACCGGAGGCGGAGCGGACATGCCGGCAGAGCGGCACGCACAGTCCCCGGCGGGTCCCGGCGGCGGGTTCCGGTCCTGCGGGCGGCTGACGGACCACCACCCCGCCCGCCGGCGGCTCCGCCCGCTCTATGCTGCCGCTGCGCCCCGGGACGGACCGTGGGGCGCGCACCGCGACCGGAAGGCGGCATGCCGTATGACCACCACCCGCCGGCCGGCCGCCGAGGACGTCGCCGACGCCCTGCGCGACGTCGCGGGCATCGGGGGATTCTTCGTCCTGCACACCGGCGGGCCGGGCGACGGCTGGCATCCGGTCGCCGACGCCTACGCGCGGGGCTTCGGCGACCTCGCCGAAGCCGTCGCACGGCGCCACCGCACCACCGAACCGCGCATCGACGTCTCCATAGCGCAGCTCGGTCACGCGGCTCGCCTCTGGTCACCGGTCCTCGCCTGCGCGGTGCTCCACGGCATCGTGCTCGACCTGAGCGGACTGCAGCGGGCGGACGACGGGCCGGCCCTGCGGCTGCCGCGTCCGGCCGGCTGGTACGCCGACCGCCTGCCGGATCCGGCGGCGGCCCTGTACGACCAGGTGATGGGTCATCTGCTGGCCCTGCGCGACGGTCTGGACGTCAAGGTCGCCCCACGCCTGCTCGACGGCAACGCCGCGTCGGCGCTCGCGGGTTCGGCCCAGGTGCTCCTGACGTCCCACCCTTCCGTACGGGACCGGCTCACCGGTCTGACGACCACGCTGCTGAGCACCGGGCGGCTGGCGGGGACGGGCACCGTCACCGGCCCCGGTCTCGCCTTCCGCCGCCGCAGTTGCTGCCTCTACTACCGCGCTCCGAACGGCTCGACGTGCGGGGACTGCTGCCTCACGGACCGGGAGGCCGCGCGGCAGCGCGGGTGACCACGCGGCCCAGCCCGCCGCGGGGCCGAAGTCGCCGGCGCGGTCGCAGCCGCCGACACCGTCGGAGCCGTCGGCACGGCCGGAGCCGTCGGCACGGCGGCCGGACGGCGTCACGACAGCAAGGGTAATCAAGTTTGACCAATGCTCGGGGTGTGCGCTACCTTCCCAAGGTAGTCAAGTTTGATTAGCCAGCATGGTGCGGAGGAGAACGCCGTGAGTGAGCGCGATCCGGCGATCGTCGTCGAAGGACTGCGGAAGAGATACGGGGACAAGCAGGCGCTGGACGGCCTGGGGCTCACTGTCGCCCGGGGCACGGTGCAGGCGGTGCTCGGCCCGAACGGCGCGGGCAAGACCACCGCGGTCCGCGTCATGTCGACGCTGCTGCGCCCCGACGAGGGCCGCGTGGAGGTGGCGGGGATCGACGCCCGGCGCCACCCCGCGCAGGTCCGCTCCCGGATCGGGCTGCTCGGCCAGAACGCGGCCGTCGACGAGGAGCTGAGCGGGCGTCAGAACCTGGAGATGTTCGGCCGCCTGCACCATCTGGGAGCGCGCGGGGCGCGGACCCGCGCCGGTGAACTGCTGGACCGGTTCGGGCTGGCCGACACCGGGACGAAGGCGGTCAGGCAGTACAGCGGCGGGATGCGGAGGCGGCTCGACCTCGCGGCCTCCCTCATCTGCGAACCGGAGGTGCTCTTCCTCGACGAGCCCACCACGGGACTGGACCCCCGCGGCCGCACGGAGGTGTGGAACTCGGTCCGCGCACTGGTCGGGGGCGGCACGACCGTGCTTCTGACCACCCAGTACCTGGAGGAGGCCGATCAGCTGGCCGACCGGATCGCGGTGGTCCACCACGGTCGGGTGATCGCCCAGGGCACGGCGGACGAGCTGAAGACCATGACGGGCGGCGACCGCGTCGACGTGGTCCTGCGCGACCCGGAGGGGCTGGCCCGGGCCGCGTCGCTGCTGCCCGGGGAGGCGACGGTGGACGAGGCCCGACGGCTCGTCAGCTCCCCGGTCGGCGACCGGATGGCCGCGCTGACCGCGACCGTGCGGGCACTTCAGGCGGCCGGGATCGAGGCGGAGGACGTCGCGGTGCGGCGGCCCACGCTCGACGAGGTGTTCATGCACCTGACGAAGGAGGAGGCGGCATGAGCTTGGCACAGGACGTGAAGCCGACAGGCGCCGTGCCGGCGCCCGCCACGGGCACCGGCGTGTCCGGGCTGCGGTGGGCGGTGGTCGACTCCTGGACCATGACCCGGCGCGAGCTGGCCCACTGGGCACGCCAGCCCGTGCAGGTGGTCGTCGGGCTGGCCTTCCCGGTGATGATGCTGCTGATGTTCAGCTACCTGATCGGCGGCGGGCGGGGTGTCGACGGTGAGTTCACGGAGTACCTGGTGCCCGGCATGCTCACCATGACCATGGCCTTCGGCCTGGAGGCCACGATGCTCGCCGTGACCCAGGACCTGGGCAAGGGCGTCGTCGACCGGTTCCGGACGATGCCGATGGCGTCCGGCGCCATCCTGGTCGGGCGGAGCGTCGCCGACATGCTGCAGTCGGTGGTCGGACTGGGCGTGATGATCGCGGTCGGGTGGGTGATCGGCTGGCGCTGGCACGGCGGGTTCGCCGCGTTCCTGGGCGCGGTGGGGCTGTTGCTGCTGCTGCGGTTCGCGATGCTCTGGGCCGGCATCCATCTGGCGATGGTCGCGGGCCGGCCGGAACTGGTGCAGGCCGTGCAGATCCTGGTGTGGCCGGTCGCCTTCCTGTCCAACGCCATCGCCTCCCCGGCGTCGATGCCGTCGTGGCTGGGCGCGGTCGTGGAGTGGAACCCGATGTCGGCGACGGCCACCGCGGTCCGCGGTCTGTTCGGCAACCCGGTGGCCGCGGGCGATTCCTGGGCCGCGACGCACGCGGAACTCCTCGCCGTCGCCTGGCCCTGCGTGCTGGTCGCGGTGTTCTTCCCGCTGGCCGTGCGGCGGTTCCGGGGACTCAGCCGCTGACCGTCGCCCGCCCCGGGCTCGGGGGTGTGCGTGGCCGGCGGTCGGGCCCGAAGTGGCCGGGGTGGCCGGACCCGGTCGGCCGGGCCGGGGTGGCCGGGCCGCTCAGGGATCGGCCGGCGGGGCGGGCTGCCGGGACGCTCCGGGGGCGGAGGCGACCTCGACCCGGGCGTCCGGGAGCCGGTCGCGCACGCCACGGGCCGGGGTACGGGGCCCCTCCGCCGCGGGCGCCGCGCCGAGCCGGGCCCTGCGGGGCGCGTGGCGGTACTCGTCAGGCGGCCCGGGGCGGCGACGCGGCCACCGGGTTGAGCGTGGCGTACTCCAGCGGTGCGGAGGGGTCGACGGACACGTCGAGCGGAGCAGGTTCCGCCCCGGCGCGCGCCAGCAGGTCTCCCACCGCGGCGATCATGGCTCCGTTGTCGGTGCACAGCGTCATCGCGGGCACCCGCAGCTCGACGCCGGCCGAGGCGCAGCGCTTCTCGGCGAGACCCCGGACGCGGGAGTTGGCCGCCACTCCGCCGACGACGACGAGCGTCCTGACGTCGTGGGCGCGGCAGGCCGCGAGGGCCTTGCGGGTCAGCACGTCGGCGACCGCCTCCTGGAGCGCGGCCGCTCCGTCGGCGACGGGTGGTTCCTCCCCGCGCAGCCGGTGCTGTTCGACCCAGCGGGCCGCTGCCGTCTTCAGCCCCGAGAAGGAGAAGGCGTAGGGGTCGTCGCCGGGCCGGGTCAGCGGCCGGGGGAACCGCACGGCGAGGGGGTCGCCGTCCTTCGCCGCCCGGTCGATCGCGGGGCCGCCCGGGTAGGGCAGCCCGAGGATCCGGGCGACCTTGTCGAAGCACTCCCCCGCGGCGTCGTCGAGGGTGTCGCCGAGGTGCAGGATCGGATCCCGCACGAGGTCCCGCACCAGGAGCAGGGAGGTGTGGCCGCCGGAGACGATGAGCACCACGCACGGGGACGGCAGCGGCCCGTGGTCCAGGGTGTCCGCGGCCACATGACCCGCGAGGTGGTGCACACCGTAGAGCGGGATCCCGGCCGCGTAGGCGAACGTCTTCGCCCCCGCCAGCCCCACCTGGAGGGCTCCGGAGAGTCCGGGGCCGGTCGTCACGGCGACGGCATCGATCTGCCCCGGCCGCAGCCCCGCCTCGTCGAGGGCGCGCCGGACCACCGGGTTGAACGCCTGCAGATGGGCACGAGCCGCGATCTCGGGCACGACACCGCCGAAGCGGGCGTGTTCGTCCATGCTCGACGCCACGACGTGCGCCAGCAGCTCTCCGTCGCGGACGATCCCCGCACCGGTCTCGTCGCACGACGACTCGATCCCCAGCACCACCGGCCCGGCCATCGCCCCACACTCCCTTGCCTTACTGCTCGCCGTCTGCACCTGCAATATATGTGCAACAAGGGGCGGGGCCCTCCGCGTGCCGGCCCCGGCCGGCGGAGTGGCGGGCGGGTGGGCCGGTTGCGGGTGGGGAGGTGGGATCACACCTCGGGAAGGGTCGGGTCCGGTGTCCAGGGTTCCGGGGCCGAGGCGGCCCAGCGTTCGTGGTCGCGCCATGCGCCGTCGATGTAGAGGTAGGCGGGCGACACGCCTTCGAAGCGGAAGCCCAGCCGCTTGACCAGGGCGCGCGAGGCCGTGTTCGACGGCTGGATGCTCGCCTCCAGCCGGTGGAGCCGGAGCTCGGTGAAGGCGTGGTGCATGACGGCGGCGACGCCTTCGGTCATGTAGCCGCGTCCGGCGGAGGGGGCGAAGCCGGCGTAGCCGAGGGAGGCGCCCTGGTACCGGCCGCGGATGATCGAGTTGATGTTGACGGTGCCCGCCAGTTCGCCGGTCTCGCGGACGCGGATCAGCAGACCCTTGTTGGTGCCGTCGTCGAAGCGGCGCATCCAGAGGCGGAACTCCTCGCCCGTCGCGGGGAGTCGCATCCACGGGCCGTGGAGCGGGGCGCTGGCCCTGACGAGGGCGCAGAACTCGTCCTGGTCGGCAAGGGTGAGTGGGTGCAGTTCGACCCGGGGCGTCGTCGTCATGCGCCCACGGTAGAGGCCGCGCGCGGCGGGTGGCACGGGTGGTCCGCAGCACCCGCGCACGAGGCGGGGCGTCCCGGCGGCCAGGACGTCCGGCGTACCGCGGGAACGCCGCCGGGGAAGGGGCGCGCGGCCCGGGTGGCCGCGTGAGCGCCCGGCGGGCCGGGTCGCTCCGCCCTCCGGCGACCGGCCGGACGTCGTACGACCGGATGCCTACGGCCCCGGCTCCCGTAGGCCTGGGGAGGGACGCCGGGACGGTCACGCAGGGGGACTACAGGGGCCTCCTCCCCCGCCTAACGTCATGATCACCGAGCTGGGAAGGCGGAGACATGACGGTTCATCACAGGACGGCCGTGCGGCGGGGCACGGGGACGGCGGCGACGGGCGGGGAGGGCGCGGGCGGGCCGGCGACGGGCGGGGAGCGGGCGGCCGGGAAGGCGTTCGCACCCGAGTACCAGGGGGCGCTGGGTGCCCTGTCGGTCAACTCCGCCCTGCCCGAGGTGGTCGAGCGGGGCCTCGCGGAACTGCGCGCGGCCGAGGAGTCGGGCGACCACCGGGAGGCGGCCCGCTGCGGGATAGCCGTCGCCGAGGCGTACCGCCGGCTGGGGCGGGTCGAGGACGCCGAGCGGATCTGGAAGGCCAGCTACCGCTCCGCCCGCGCGGCCGGCGACCTCGGCGGGATGGCCTGGGCCGCCTGGAGCGGCGGCACCCTCGCCCGCCAGCGCGGCGCGCTCCCTCTCGCCTACCGGCTGCTGCGTATCGCCGCCGACCTGGGCGAACGGGGCGACGACATCGTCGCCCGCGGCTACTCGCTCGCCGGGCTGGCGGAGACCGGCCGGATCCAGGGCGACTACGCGGCCGTGGGCCGGCTGCACGAACAGCTCCTCGACGAGGCACGCCGCCGCGGCGAGGCCCGGCACGCGGTGTGGGCGCTGGAGGGTATCGCGCAGATGCACCGCAACACCGGCTCCTACGACACGGCGCTGGCGCTGTTCGAGGAGGCCGCGGAGACCGCGCTGCGGGCGGACGACCGGCGGGGCCGGGCCTGGGCGCTGCGCGGCGTCGCGGACGTGCTCTCGGCCCGCGACGGCGATGTGGAGAAGGCGCTCGGCCTGCTGTCCGAGGCCGAGACCCTGTGCAGGGAGATCCGGCTGGCCGGTGCGCTCGCCTACAACCGCAAGATGCGCGGCAACGTGCTCTACCGGGCGGGGCGGTACGCGGAGGCCCGGGACGAGTACGCCGGCGCGCTCGCACGGTTCCAGGAGATGGGCGAGGCACGGGGGACGGCACTGGCCCGGCTGGGGCTGCTGAAGTCGCGGGCCCGGCTGGGCCGGGACTCCGCCGGAACGGCCGCGGAGCTGGCGGAGCTCCACCGTGAACTGCGGCGCATCGGACTGCTGCACGCGGACCGGGTGATCGCGCGGGCGGCCGCGGAACTGGGCGTCGAGGCGCCCCCCGGCGCAGACGCCGCGCCGCGGGCCGGGGCGGCGGGGGCGGCCCGGTGAGCCCGGCCCGATCCGTCGCCGCCGTCCGGGCCCCGGGCTCGCGCGCCTTCGGCGGCGCTGCCGGGCAGGACCTGGAGCGCTGCCGGGAGCTGGTCCGTCCCGCCCTGGCCCTGGCCCTCGGTGAACTCGACCCGTGGACCGCCCGGATGGCGGCGTACGCCGTCGGCTGGCGGGACGTGGGCGGCACGCCCGCGCCCGGCGCGTCGCCCGGCAAGGGGGTGCGCCAGACGCTCGCGGTGCTCGGCGCGGAGGCGGCCGGGGCCCCCGGGAAGGCGGGGGTGCCGGGGGCCGTCGCGGTCGAGCTCGTCCACGCGTTCTCCCTGCTGCACGACGATCTGATGGACGGGGACGAGACGCGCCGTGGGAGGCCGGCCCTCTGGGCCGCGTACGGGACGGGCCCGGCGGTCCTCACGGGGGACGCTCTGTTCGCGCTCGCGGTGCGGACGGTGGCGCTCACGCCGGACGGGGTGGCGCCCGCGGCGATGCGCCGGCTGTCGGTGGCGCTGAGCGGGCTCGTCCACGGGCAGGCGCGGGACCTGGCGGCGGAGGACCGGCCCTGGCACGGTGCGGGCGCGGTGGACACCGGGGAGTACGCGGTGACCGCGGAGCTCAAGACCGGTTCCCTGCTGGGGTGCGCGGTGGCGACGGGAGCGCTCCTCGGCGGTGCGGACGACGACACCGTGGATGCCCTCGACGCGATGGGCCGGCACGCCGGGGTGGCGTTCCAGCTCGTCGACGACGTCCTCGGCATCTGGGGCGACCCGGCCGAGACGGGGAAGCCGGTCCACGGCGATCTGCGGCGCCGGAAGAAGAGCTACCCGGTACTCGCCGCGCTCGCGGGCGGGGGCCGTGCGGCGCGTGAACTCCGCGGTCTGCTGGCGGAGTCGGGCCCGCCTTCGTCCGGTGCGAACGGCCGGAACGGCGGTGCGGCACGTTCTCGCGACGGCGGGGAGGAGGACCGCCGCGTGGCGCGTGTCGCAGCGCTGACGGAGGCGGCGGGAGGACGGGCGGCAGCCCTGGCCGAGGCCGCGCGCCGTCTCGGCGCCGCCCGCGCCTGTCTGCGCGCGGTGCCGCTCGCACCGGGGCCGGCACATGCCCTCGACCGTCTGCTCACCCGGCTGTACGGACGCACCTGCTGAACGGGTCGGGCGGTTCCGGGCCGGGGACGGCGGGCCCGGGCGGGACACGGAGGGCCGGGCCGAGGGCGGCGGTTCCGGGCCGGGGGCGGCGGGAGGACGGCGGACACGGAGGGACACGGCGGACGCGTCCCCGCGGGCCCCGGGCGGCACGATGGGCGCGGGGGCGGACACGGCTTCGCCGGACTCCGGCCGGGACGCGATGGGGCGGGACACGGGACCGCCGGACGCGGTCGGGCGTGACCGGGGCCGGGGCCCGGGGGGCGGTGGGCACGGTGGGGCGGGATACGGGCCCGGGGGCCGGCCGGACCCCGGGGCGCCGGGGCCGCCGGGCGGGGCGCCGTCAGGCCGGGTGGTGACGGCGGTGGACGCGGGCTTCCCACGCGCGCAGGGTGCGGCGGGGGCCGAGGGCCGGGGAGGCGGGCACGTTGGCGAGAAGGGTCTCGCTGTCCTCCCAGCCCTCGGGCAGGTCGACGGTGAGGTCGCTCGCGCCGAAGTTGGCGAGCACGAGCAGTTCGGTGCCGGATGCCGCGTGGTGGCGGGTGAAGGCGTAGAGCTGCTCGTGGGCGGGGTGGAGCATGCGGAAGTCGCCGTGGGTGACCGCCGGTTCCGTGTGGCGCAGGGCGATGAGCCGGCGGTAGTGGTGGAAGACGGAGCCGGGGTCGGCGCGCTGGGCCCCGGCGTTGACGGTGCGGTGGTCGGGGTTGACCGCGATCCACGGCGTGCCGGTGGTGAACCCGGCGTGCTCGGTGGCGTCCCACTGCATGGGGGTGCGGGCGTTGTCCCGGCCCCGGTCGCGCAGCCCGGCCAGGACTCGCTCCTCGTCGGCGCCGAGGGCGAGCTGCTCGGCGTGGTGGTTCAGGGACTCGATGTCGCGGAAGTCGCCGATCGCGGTGAAGGGGGCGTTGGCCATGCCGAGTTCCTCGCCCTGGTAGACGTAGGGCGTGCCGCGGTGGAGGTGGAGCACGGTGGCCAGGAGCTTGGCGGAGCGCTCGCGGTGCGCGGGGCTGTCGTCGCCGAAGCGGGACACGGCGCGGGGCTGGTCGTGGTTGTTCCAGTAGAGGCTGTTCCAGCCGGTGCCGGCGAGGCCGCTCTGCCAGCGTCCGAGGCTCGTCTTGAGGTCGGTCAGCCGCAGCGGGCGGACGTCGAACTTGCCGCCCGGTCCCTGGTCGAGGCCGACGTGCTCGAACTGGAACACCATGTCGACCTCGCGGCGGGCGGGGTCGGTGAAGAGCCGGGCCTCCTCGACGGTGACGCCGGGCATCTCGCCGACGGTCATCAGCCCGCCGGGACGGTCCGCGAACACCTCGCGGTGCATCTCGGCGAGGTACTCGTGGATGCGGGGGCCGCAGATGTAGTGGGGACCGCCGTCCCCGTGGCGGCTTCCTTCGCGGACGACGCCGTCGGGCAGGCCGGGGGCCTTGGAGAGGAGGTTGACGACATCCATGCGGAAGCCGTCGACACCGCGCTCCAGCCACCAGCGCATCATGGCGTGGACGGCCCGGCGGACGGCCGGGTTCTCCCAGTTGAGGTCGGGCTGCTTGCGGGAGAACAGGTGCAGGTAGTACTCGCCGCTCGGCTCGTCGTACGTCCAGGCGGGGCCGGAGAAGAAGGAGCCCCAGTTGTTGGGTTCCGCGCCGGGGGTGCCCGGCCGCGTTCCGTCGCGGGCCGGCCGCCAGATGTACCAGTCGCGCAGCGGGCCGGTGGCGCCGCCGTCGCGCGAGGCGGTGAACCAGGGGTGCTCGTCGGAGGTGTGGTTGACGACGAGGTCCATGACGAGCCTCATGCCGCGCCGGTGGACGGCGGCCAGGAGGCGGTCGAAGTCGGCGAGGGTGCCGAAGACCGGGTCGATGTCCTGGTAGTCGCTGATGTCGTAGCCGTTGTCGGCCTGCGGCGACGGCTGGACCGGGGAGAGCCAGAGCACGTCGGCGCCGAGTTCGGCGAGGTGGTCGAGGCGTGCGGTGATGCCCCTGAGATCCCCGATCCCGTCCGCGTCGGAGTCGGCGAAGCTGCGCGGGTAGATCTGGTAGACGACCGCGGTGCGCCACCAGTCGTCGGCGGGGGCGGGTCCGTTCACGGGCATCGCGCGGCCTCCTCGTCTGTCGTCATGGTGCCGGTCTCCCGTCGGGGCCGGCCGGTTCCGGCCTCGTGCCGCCGGGGGCGGGCTCGGCGACGCCGGTCGGCTGCCGCTCCCCCTGCGCGGGCCCCGCGGCCGGCGGGTTCCACCGTTCCCCGCGCCCATGATCCGGCTCCGGCGCCCCGCCGCGCGGCGTTTCGCCGCATCGGGGGTGCCGCGGTCCTGCTGCCCGGCCCGGGCCGGGGGCCGCGGCGGAAGCTGCCCGCAGGAGGGCGGTACCGGGAATCCGGGCCGCCCCGGGCACGTTGGACCCGGTGAGGTGTACGTCCGCCCGACCGGGAGTGAGCCCGGCCCCGGCGGCCGTCCGCCGCTCCGGCGGAGCGGCGGGGCCGCCGCCGTCAGCGAGGGGAGCCGTCCATGACCACGGCGAAGGACCTGTTCATCATCGCCATGGACACCAGGCAGGACCACGAGGTGGGGCAGGGCGACCTGTCGCTCGCGCTCGCGGGAGCCGAGCTGATCGATCTCGCGGGCGCGGGGGCCGTCACCCTGGACGGCGACCGCGTCGTCCCGGGCGGCGCGGCACCGGACGACCGTCTTCTCGGGGACGCGGCGGCACAGCTCACCCGGCGCGAGCCGTACGAGCGGGTCGAGGACTGGCTCTGGCGCCGGGGCCGCGACCTGGCGGCCGCCTACCAGGCCGCGCTGGAGGCGGACGGCGAACTGACCGGTGCGCGGCGCGGCCGGTCGCTGTTCGGCGCGCGGCGCGTGGAGCCGGCCGACACGCCGGCCCGCCGCCGTGCCGCGGGCCGCTGGGCGGAGGCGGACCCCGTGCTGCTCGCGCTCGCCGCCGCCGTGGGTATCGCCGGCGGGGACGTCGCGGGCGAGGCGGAGCCCGGGGACGACGTCGCGACGACCGTGGTCGCCGCCGTCCACGACGCGGTGATGGAGCTGGAGGCGGTGCGTCAGCGGCGGACCATCGAGAACGCCGCGTTCGCCAACGTCTGGCGCGGCCCGTGAGCCGGCGCGCTCTGCCCCGCTCCCCCGCCGCGTAGCCGGCCGGGGCGGTCGCGGTCGCGGCGGGCCGCCCTGACGGCGCTCAGGTGAGACGGAACACCGGTCCCCGCGCAGTGAACGGAAGCGACGATCCCGCCGGAAGCAGGTAGGCGTGCTCCGGTCGCACCCGCAGCACGTCGCACCAGCCGTCGGTGATGATCAGGACGGGGGCTGCGGGCGGGAAGTCGGCGGCACGCGCCAGGAGGTCGATCCCCGGCTGGAGGACGGTCCCGCCGCGACCGCGGACGCGGACCCTGCCCGCGATCTCGGCCGGGGGCAGGTACCCGGCGTCGTGGGCCGAGGCGTCGCAGAACACGACCCTGGCGGCGGGCACGTCGCGCGCCTCGGCGTAGGAGGCGATGGCTCCGAGGGCTTTGCCGAGGAGCCGTGTGTTCATGGATCCGGAGGTGTCGAGCACGACGCCGAAGGTGCAGCGCGGGGTCGCCTCCTGGGGGAAGTACCGTGCTGCGCGCGGGATGCCCGGGGTGGACGCCTGGCGGCGCGACGGCCGGGCGTAGGAGCGCAGCGGCTCCGGGCGGGGCACGTACTCGTCGAACCAGCGGGCGAGTCGCGCGTCCCACGGCACCGGGGGATGCGCGAGGGCGCGGATCTCCTCCACGAGCCCGGCGGGCAGCAGTCCGCGGCCCCCCGCGCCGTGGAGTTCGAATCCCTGAGCGAGCCCTCGGCGGTAGAAGTCGTCGAGGTCCGTGTACGGGCGGGAGGCGGCGTGCGGGAAGGGCTCGCCGATGATGTCCCCGGCGTCCCTGCCGCGCAGGGTGGTGAAGCGGCGGCGGCGCATGCCGGTGACGATGCGGTCGTACACCTCCTCCACCGAGAGGCCCGCCAGCTGCGGGTCGTGGAGGAGGCCCTCGGGCATGTGCCCCACGCGCATCTCGACGAGCCAGCCGTTGACGACGAAGTCGGCGGCGACGTTGAACAGCAGCGCGTCGCGCGGGCCGCGCCGTTCGCCGTGGCGCAGGGCGGCGTGCAGCATCTCGTGGGCCAGCACGAAACGCCACTCCTCGTCGGTGAACGCGCGCAGCGGATTGATGTAGATCTCGCCCGCGGTGGAGCTGACCGCGGCGATCGAGATGTCCTGGGCGCGGGCGAGTTCGGCGTCGGCGACGACGGTGAGCCCGGCGGCGAGGCCGCCGAGCAGCGGGTACGACGACACGAACCAGTTGAGCGCCGCGTCCCAGGGGCGCTGGGGCAGCCGTTCTCCCGTGGTGCGGTCGCGGCGGCCGCCCGCGACGTCCATGGAGGCGGAGACGCTCCGGGTGAGCGCGTGGGCGAACGCGGTCTCCCAGTCCGGCGGCACGCCGTCCTTCCACACGGGCCAGGGGACGAGGAGCTGGTCCGGGTGCCCGTCCGCGGCTCCGCAGTCCCGGCATCCGGGCGGAATGCCGTCGCGACGCCAGCGGGCCGCGAGTTCGTCCTCGTCGCCGCCGGGGTACGCCGCGGGCAGATGGTCGGGGGCACGGCCGACGGGGAAGGTCAGCAGGAAGCGGTTGACGACCGTGCAGCGTGCGGCGCGGGTGTACTCGTCGGGCTGCTCGCGCCCCCTGTCCCGGGCGGCGGGCACATGGCCGAAGCCGAGGTGGAGCAGGCAGTGCGCGATGCTCCAGGCCCAGGTCTCGGGCTCGGCGCGGCGGGTGGGGTGGACGTGCACGGTGCCGTCCGAGTCCACGGCGGCCAGGCCGCCCGCCGGGGTGCGGCCGCACTCCTTCTGACGGCAGATCTCCGCCTCGACGGCGGCCAGCGCGGGATTGCGCTTCACCAGCGCGACTCCGGCGGCGAACGCCTCGGCCGCCGGGTCGGGGGCGCCGCCCTTCCTGCCGCCGGAACGGCGTGCTCCGCTCACCGGCGGGCCTCCACCAGCCGCGGCATGTCGCGGGCGGCCTCCACGAGGAACCAGGCGGGCAGGACGGGCAGTCCGTCGGCGTCGTCGGCGATGACGGTCTGGGCGACCTCGACCGATATCTCGGCGAGCTGCACGAGGAGCGCCTTGGCCCGGTAGGCGGTCTGGCGCATCGACGGCGAGACGTGCTCCTTCTGCCGGGGGAGTTCCCGGACGAGCCGGCCGCGGAACGCGTCGGCCAGGTAGTAGAGCAGGTCGCGGTCCTCCAGGCGGTTGGGCCAGGAGGCGTCGCCCTTGAGGATCGCCTCGATGCCGAAGGTGTGGCGGACGATCTTGGCGTAGCCGCAGAAGGACACGGCGTGGGACGGGGTGAGGGTGCCGTGCACGACGACCCGCAGCGTGTCCTCGTCGATGTCGCGGCCGAATGAGTGCAGGGCGTCGGAGAGCATGTGCCAGGAGCGGGGGGTGGAGAACGGCTCCTCGGTCTTGGGCGGCTGCGACCAGAGGTGGTCGGGCCGGTCGGTGAGGTAGTCCGTCACCCAGGGGTGGATGCCGTTCTCCCCCGCCCACACCAGCCAGTCCGCCGCCGAGGCGCGCAGATGGACGTGGGTGAGGCGGTTGACGAGCGCGGAGGCGATGGGCCGCGCGAGGGCGTTGTCGGTGGCGCGGTTGCCGGCGCCGACGACGATGGAGCCCGCGGGCAGCTCGTAGGAGCCGATGCGGCGGTCCAGGATGAGCGAGTAGAACGCCTTCTGGACGTCGGGCGAGGCGGCGTTGAGCTCGTCGAGGAAGAGGCAGTACGGCTCGTCGCGGGCGATGGCCTCGGGCGGGCAGAAGACGGACCGCCCGTCGCGGATCTGGGGGACGCCGATCAGGTCCTCCGGCGCGAGCTGGGTGCCGAGGAGGCTGACGCACTCCAGGCCGAGCGACTGCGCGAAGTCCCGCACCAGCGACGACTTGCCGATCCCCGGCGCTCCCCACAGGAAGACGGGCCGCACGGTGGCGAGCCCCAGCAGCAGGTCGGGTACCTGGGCGGGAGAGACGGTGACGGCAGCCTGCACGCGGGGCGGTTCCTTTGCGGGAGGGGGTCGGGGAGGGACCCGGTCGGCGCCGTGAGCGGGCGGCAGCGGGCCCGCCCAGTGTGCGGGGACCGGGTCCGTGGACGCAGCTGGTTTTCCGGCGCCGGGGCGGGACGGGACGGGGCGTGCGCCGTCCCGGGGACCCCGCGCCCGCGCGCCGACGGCGCACGCCCCGCCCTGTGCAGTGATCCGGCCATTCGGCGAACGCCGCGGACCGGGTGCACGCCGTCTGCCTGCGATCGTTTCCGTGCCGGCGAACGATTCCGGTCGGTGCGCTTGCGAATGCGCCCCTTGTGCGCCTCTCAGCGCGTTCGTCCCCGGGGCGCAGGGGCACAGGATGGAAGGGGCCGCACTGGCGGGGGACGCCGTGCGGCGCATCGAAGGGGTGGGGATGATCGGAGTGACGGTGGTCTACGAGGCGCGCCTGCTGCGGGCCGCGTTGGCGGAGTTACTGGAGTCGGGCGGGGTGCGGGTCGTGGCGTCGCTGCCGCACTGGCCGCGCGAGGCGGCTCCCGCCGGGGCGGGGCCCGACGTGTACGTCGCGGACGCCGAGTGCCTGGCGTCCTGCGCGGTGTCGCGGACGGTGGCGGGCGGTTCGGCGCTGCTGGCGCTCGTGCCCGCCCAGCGGCCCGGTGTGCTGCGGCGGGCGCATGCCGCCGGTGCGACCGGGTTCGTGGACAAGAACGGTTCGAAGCGGCGGCTGCTGGAGGCCGTCCGGTGTGTGGCCGGGGGCGGGCAGTTCATCGACGACACGCTCGCGCTGGGGTTCCTGCAGGCGGCGGAGATGCCGCTGACCCGGCGCGAGCTCAGTGTCCTCTCGCTGGCCGCCGAGGGGGAACCGGTCGCCCAGATAGCCGCGGCGCTGCACCTCTCCCCCGGCACGGTGCGCAACTACATGGCGAGCGTCATACGCAAGGTCGGTGCGCGGAACAGGATCGACGCGGTCCGGATCGCCCGGGGAGCGGGGTGGACGTGAGCCGCTGATCAGGTGCGGGCGTCGTTCCAGTGCCCGACCAGATCGCGGTAGAGGGCGCACCGCGCGAGGAGCTCGGTGTGTGTGCCGAAGTGCGCCCGGGTTCCGTCGAGGACGAGGACGCGGTCCGCGCGCAGCGCCGACGACAGCCGGTGCGCGACGACGACCAGGGCGCCCGGCCGTTCGCGCAGGGCCCGTTCGGCGACGGCTTCGGCGGCGGGGTCGAGGTGGCAGGTGGCTTCGTCGAGCAGCAGCAGCCGTGCCGTGGAGAGATGGGCGCGCGCCACGCCGATCAGCTGCCGTTCACCGAGGGAGAGGGTCTGCGGGTCGAGCTCCCGGTCGAGCCCGCCGAGGCGGTCGGCGAGCGGGCCGATCCCGAGGGCGGCCACGGTCGCGTCGACGTCGGGGCGGGAGGCGTCGGGACGCAGATAGCGGAGGTTGTCGCGCAGGGTGCCCGTGAAGACGTAGGGCTCCTGGGGGACGAGGACGCGCAGGGCGGCACGGTGGTGCGGGTGACGGTCGGCCACGGGGCGGCCGAGGAGCCTGACCTCCCCCTGCCGGGGCGTCAGCAGACCGGCGGCGACGTGCAGGAGGGTCGACTTGCCGATGCCGCTGGGGCCGACCACCGCGAGGTGCAGGCCCTCCTCCACGGTCAGGTCGAGGTCGTCCAGGACCGCGGGGGCGGCGGGGTGCCAGGCGGCGCGGACGCCGAGCAGTTCCAGCGCCGGCGCCCGGCCGGCGCGGGTGGCGGGACCGTCGGGGGTGCCGGGGGTGGTGTGACCGGGGCGGGTTCCGAGGTCGTCGGGGGCCGGGCGGAGGGCGGCGCGCTGCGCGGGTGCGGGGGGTTGTCCGGGCAGGGGTTGGGTGAGGCGGTCGAGGATCACGAACAGGCGGGCTCCCGCCGTGCCGAGGACGGTCATCAGGGTGTGCACCGCCGGCAGCAGCGCCTGGAGCACGTAGGTGAACGCCCCCACCACCGCACCGGCGCCGACGCCCTCGCGCAGCAGCCACGGGGTCGCGGCCAGCAGGAGGAGCACCGGGGCCTGGCCCGCCGTCGCCACGCAGAGCGTGCGCACGGCCGCCCAGCGGGCCATGGCGCGCTGGGCGGCGGCCGCCTCCTCCACGGCGCGGCGGTTCGCCTCCGCGGTCTGCTCCTGTGCCCCGCAGGCCACGGTGTCGCGCAGGGCGGCGCGGGTGGCCTGGGCCCGGCGCCCGACGGCCTCGTCGGCGTCGAGGTACCGGTGCTGGGCTCGCGCCATGGGCAGGAGGGAGGCGGTGAAGAGCACGATCCCCAGGACCAGCGGCGGGAGGACGACGAGGAGGAACTGCGGGGCGAGGGCGACGAGGCCGGCCACCGCGCCCGCCGCCACGAAGACGAAGGACCGGGCGGCCAGCACCAGTCCGGCGAAGCTGTCGCGCGCGATCTCGGTCTGACTGGTCAGCCGGGACACCGCGGCGGGGTCCCCCGCCGGACCTCCGGTGGCGGCCCGGTGCAGCGCGTGTGCGACGGACCGGCGCACGAGAGCGTCCCGCAGCGGTTCGGTCAGGTGCGGGAGCTGGGCGAAGACGCCCCGGATGACGGGCCCGCCGAGGAGGACCGCGGCAGCGGCGCACACGAGCCAGAGCAGCCCGGCCGCGGTCTGTCCCCGCAGGAATCCGTCGTCCAGGGAGCGGGCGACGCAGTAGCCGCCGAGGAACGTCTGCACCGACTCGGCGGCCGACCACGCGCCGAGCCGGACGACGGCGCCCCGGCGGCGGGCGAGGAACCGGGTGGCCGAACGGGTGAGACGCCGGGTGGAGGGCGGATCACCCGCGACGGGCTGCCCGGCGGCGTCGGGCTGTGCGGATGCGTCGGGCTGCCCGGCGGCGTCGGAGGAGGCCCCGTCGGCGGCGGGGTGAACTTTCGCGTCGGGGGCGGCGTCGGTGGACTCCACGTCACCGGCGCCTGGTGCGTCGCCCTGGACGGCGGCCGTCGGCCGTGCCGCAGGGCGGTGTGTGGTCCGCGTGGTCCGTCTCACCGGTCCGCCCTCCGGCCGTCGCGCCCGGCGCCACGGCCGGATCCGGAGTCGCGTGGCGGCGGCGGCGCGGTCCCCGCCTGTCCGGACGGGGAACCGGCCGAGAACACGGCGCGGTAGCCGGGGTCCTGCCACAGCACCCCGTGGGGCGCGCAGCG
Source organism: Streptomyces genisteinicus (assembly GCF_014489615.1). Lineage (GTDB taxonomy): Bacteria > Actinomycetota > Actinomycetes > Streptomycetales > Streptomycetaceae > Streptomyces > Streptomyces genisteinicus. The sequence continues at coordinate 7,571,309 of NZ_CP060825.1, read as the reverse complement.
GCGCACCCGGCCCGCCTCCAGCCAGACGACCAGGTCCGCACGGGCCGCGGTGGAGACCCGGTGGGCGACGATCAGCTTCGTGCAGGGGCGCAGCGAGGTGGCCAGGGCGTGCTCCACCTGGCGCGCGGTGACCGTGTCGAGGCTGGAGGTCGCGTCGTCCAGGACCATCAGACGCGGCGTACCGACGAACGCCCTTGCCAGGCCGAGGCGTTGGTACTCGCCGCCGGAGAGCGGCGCTTCGCCCAGGGGTGTGTCGTACCCGCGAGGCAGCAGGCGGACGAAGGTGTCGGCGCTCGCGGCGCGTGCCGCGGCGCGGACCGCGCCGGGCGGGACGGGGCCCGCCGGCGGTCCGGCACCGGCGGCGATGGCGGAGCCGACCGTGGGGAACGCCTCCTCGAAGACGGGCCTCGCGAAGGCCTGGGCGGTGGCCCGGCGCAGTTCGGCGCGGGTCAGGTCGGCGACGTCGACTCCGTCCAGCAGGACGCGCCCCGTGTCGCAGTCCATGAGACGGCCCGCGACGGCGGCCAGGGTGGACTTCCCGGAGCCGGAGTGGCCGACGACGGCGGCGGTCGTCCCGCCCCGGACGGTGACGGTGACGTCCGCGAGCAGGGTGAGGCCGTCGCGGACCACGCCGACGCCGCGCAGTTCCAGATCGCCGCGCCCGGCGGCGGGCAGCACCGCGGTGCCGTGGGGCATCGGCGGGAGGTCGGCGAGTTCCGCGGTACGGGCTGCCGCGCGGCGGGCGCGGATCAGGGCTCCGAGCGGCGCCGCGATCCCGCCGATGCCCGCGGCGAGCGCGGCGTAGCGGGAGAGGGCCAGCAGTTCGCCGACGCTGACCTGCCCGGCCGCGAGTCTGGTGCCCGCCACCGCCACCACCGCGGTGGTGAGCAGCGGCAGGAGGACCGCGCTGCGGGCCACGGCCCTGCCGTGGACGAGCCACATGCGGGTGCCGTGCCGCGTCATGTCGGTGAGGGGGGCGAGGATGCGCTCCTGCTCGCGGTGGGCCGTGGCGGCGGCGGCGATGGTCTGCGCCCCGCCCATGGCCTCGGTGAGCCGGGCGGCGACGGTGCCCTGCGCCTGTTGGTAGCGGCCGACGGCGTCGGAGGAGTCCTGGGCGAACGCGCGCAGCAGCAGGACGAGCAGCGGGAGGCCGAGAGCGAAGACGGCGGCGGTCCAGGGGTCGACGAGGACGAGTGCGACGAGCGCGCCGACCGGTGCGATGGCGCAGGTCGCCATCTGTACGAGGGCCGCCGGGGCGGCTCCGCCGTCGGTGGCGTTGACGCACAGCCGGGCCGCGGTGTCACCGCTGGAGTGCGGGGCGGCACGGTCGACGCCGGTGCGGAGCACGCCGGTCAGGGCGCGCAGGCGGATCCATGCGGTGGCGCGCGCTCCCGTCAGCTGGGTCAGCAGCACGGCGGCGGTCTCCAGCAGGACCTCTGCGGCGATCAGCGCCGCTGCCAGCAGGAGCCAGGTCCCGGCGTCCGGGTGCCCGCGCAGGAGCAGGTCGAGTGCCCGGCCGGCGACGGCGGGGACGGCGAGTGTGCCGGCCGCACCGGCGATCTGGCAGAGCAGCAGCGGCACGGTGAGGACGGCGGTGTGCCGTGCCGCGCCGCGCAGCAGACGCCCGGAACCGGTCGGCGACGCCATCCGCTGCCCCTTCCGCCGGAAGGTCCGGCCGTGTCTGCGCCCGGTCCCCGGCGGCCGCCGGTGCCCCCGGAGTCGCGCTCCGGGGGCACCGGGGGCCGTGCGCCCGGCGGCTCGGCGGCCGCCGGGCAGGACCGGGAACGGTCAGTTACAGGTGGTCACACTGAGGCTGCTGTCACCGCAGAGGAGCAGGCTGGCGCGGCTGCCGGTCTCGACGTCGCCGATGGCCTCGTCCTTGGGGGTCTCCAGCGACTGCAGGTCGAACAGGTTCATGATCGTTTCCTCTCGTACAGCGTTGTCGGTGCGGTGGACGACCCCGTGGACGGGGCCGGTTCTTGGGGCCGCGGGAGCGGCGGGAGGAACGGCAGGTGGGCGGAGCGCTCGCCCAGCGCGGCCGCGAGTGCCAGCAGGACGCCGGCGGTGCCGGTGGCGAGGTCCATGGAGAGCCGCATCATCTGCTCGCCCGGGAAGGCGAGATGGCCCTGGTAGGACATCGCGTGCCAGGTGAGGCAGTCGACCTGACGGCGCACGTCCCGGGCGGTGGTGCCCGGCCCGCCGGCGTCGGTGCGGGCGAGGTGGAGCACCATCCCGGCGGTGCCGCGGAAGAGGGCCGGCTGGGCGTAGAAGGTGGCCTGGGCGGCCCGCAGGATCTCGCGGCGGGCCGTGTCGAGGGCGTCGTCGCGCCGGTGGAGCAGGTAGTCGTCGGCGACCATGCCGATGCCGACGCTGCCGGCGCCCAGGTAGGGCATCGTGCGCCAGCCCTCGTCCACCTGGAGGGTGCCGGAGACTCCCCGCACGCAGCGTGTGAGGTCGTCGTGGAGGGCTTCACCCGCCAGGTCGAGGAGCGCCGCGTCGCGCTCCCGCTCATGGAGGCGGAGGAACAGGAGCGCGCGACCCGCCGCGCCGTGCAGCAGTCCGGTCCGCTTCCGCCCCGGCGCAGCGCCCGGCGGGGCCGCGGACGGCCGGGCGGTGAGTTCCGCGCACCGGGAGGCCGCGTCCCGCAGGGCGCTCTCGCCGGTGGCGGCCGCCAGGCCGTCCAGCGCGAGTCCGATGCCCGCCGTGCCGCCGTGGAGATCGGGGGCGAGCGCGTCGAGGTCCTGCGAGAGGAGCATCTCGGCGAGGCGGAGCGCGGGTTCGGTGTGCCCGAGTCGCTGGAGGGTCCAGGCGACGCCGGCGATGCCGTCGTAGAAGCCGAGGGGTGTGCCGGAACCGGGGTCCCGGGAGCGGCGCAGCAGCCGCTCCTCCGCCGCCGGGCACGGCGCCGCCCCGCTCTCGCGCAGGGCGTACAGGATGCCCGCGGTCCCGTATCCGACGGACATGCCGCCGCCGGCGGTGGCGAACTGGGCGATGTCGCCGGGGAAGAAGCGGTCCTCGCGTTCCGGCGTCGCCGAGGCGAGGATCGCCCGCACCATCGAGTCCCCGCTGCGCGGCCAGTCCCCCGGTTCCACGGGCGGGAAGCGGACGGAGTCGCCGCGGTCCCCGGCGGATGCGGGGGCCGCGCCGGCGGAAGGAGCGGCGACGGGAGCAGCGGCGGCGGGATCGCGCTCGATCTCCCTGACGGCCTCGTCCAGGAAGGCGGGCGGGACCGGGAAGCGGGCGGCCGCGACCCGGGCCAGGTGGGCGGCTTTCGCCCGGTCCACCGCGAACAGGCTGGTGAGCGGGATGAACAGGGCGATCCGCAGGCACGCCAGGGCGTACAGGTCCACGTCGGGGCCGCGCCGGCCCGCGGGTGCGACGAACGCCGGGTTGGCCACCGTCTGACGGCCGCGCTGCGCGGCGGGCTGGGCCGCCTCGAAGTCCAGGAGCACGACGGAGGACTCGTCCTCGGAGACCATGATGTTGAAGAGGTGGAGGTCGTTGAAGACGATGCCGCGCGCGTGCACCTCGGCCACTGCCCGGGCGACCAGGCCGTGGATGCGCAGGGCCCAGTCGGTGTACTCGGCCAGGGCCCCGGCGGACGGATCGGCCTCCATCAGCGGGTGCCTGCGGGCGAAGAAGGTGTTGAGCGGCCTGCCCTCGACGAATTCCAGCACGAGGAAGTGGTGGTCGCCCACGGTGAAGTCGTCGAGGACCTCCGGGGTGCAGGCGAGGCCCGACAGCGCCTGGAGCGCGTCGCGTTCGCGGTGCAGGCGGGTGACGGCGTCGGCGCCGTCGGCCGCGAGTCCGGCCCACGGGCGCGCTTCCTTGAGGACGACGCGCCGGCCGGTCTGCCGGTGCTTCGCCTCGTAGACGCCGCCGCCGTTCGAGAAGTGCAGGGCCCTGACGACCTCGTAGGGCATGTCCCGCACGGTGACGGCGGACCGGGCCTCGAGGTGCGGGCGCAGGAACGGCGGCAGGGTCACCCAGTCGGGCACGTGGAAGACGGGGTCGCGACGGTCGGGTACGAGGGTGCCGGAGGCGTCCTCCAGGGCCGGCCGCAGCTCACCCTGCTCGTCGTAGCAGTGCCGGCGGGTGAAGCTGCCGTAGCGCAGGTGCACGGGACCGGCGCCCCAGCGCAGGTCGCTGAGGATGCCGGGGCCCGGTTCGCCTTCGAGCAGGTCCGCCAGGGCGGTGGCGAGGCGCTCGCACTCGTCGTCCCCGGCGGGGTAGACCGTGATGAACTTGCCGCTGCCCGAGCGGTCCGCGTACTTGGCGTTGCGCTGGTGCAGCAGATAGCGGCTCGGCACGAACTTGAAGGCCACCTCGTGCCTGAGGCAGTGGTCGCGGACGGCGTCGAGGACCCGCTCGGCGTTGTCGAGCGTCGCCGAGACGTGGATCTTCCAGCCCTGCGCGGGGAGCGGTCGGTCCTTCGGGCGCAGGGCGAGCCAGTCGCCGGTGCGCCGGCTGGTCCATCCTTCGGGGACGGGAAGGGCGGCGGCCCGGTAGAGGGCGGCGTCCCCGGTGCCGGCGAGTGCCAGGCGGTGCGGTGCGTCGTAGAAGTGACGGTCTGCGTCGCAGAAGACCGCGTACCCCGTGTTCACAACGCACTCCCTCGGTCGGTGACGGAGATGACGTTGTCACGGCGTCCGAGGGCTCCGACAGTCACCGCTGTCACGATCCGTTCATGCGCTACGCACAGGTAACCGCGGCTCCGAACGTCACGCGGGCACGCTATAGTCAAAAAACTGAATACTCTTTTCCATGACCACATCGGGGAGCGGGTGACCATGGGCGAGACGTCCGGGCCGTATCTGCGGTACGTCGCTCTGGGGGACAGCCAGACCGAGGGGCTCGGCGACGGGGACGACGACACCGGACTGCGGGGCTGGGCGGACCGGCTCGCCGAGCGGCTCGCGGAGCAGGACGCGGGGGTGCGGTACGCGAATCTGGCGGTGCGCGGACGGCTCGCCGGGCAGGTCCGGGCGGAGCAGCTGGGGCCCGCGCTCGCCCTGCGGCCCGACCTGGCCACGGTCGTCGCCGGTGTGAACGACATGCTGCGCCCCTCGTTCGACGCCGACGTGGTCGCGGGGCACCTGGAGGCGATGTTCGCGGCGCTGACCGCCTCCGGTGCGCGGGTCGCCACCCTCACGTTCCCCGACCTGGCGGCGGTCGTGCCGCTGGCCCGGCCGGTCCGTTCGCGGGTGCGCGCGCTGAACCGCGGCATCCGCGAGGCGGCCGGGCGCCACGGCGTGGCAGTGGCCGACACCTACGGCCACGCCGTGGTCACGGATGCCCGCCTGTGGAGCGCGGACCGGCTGCACGCCGCGCCGATCGGTCACGCACGGATCGCCGCGTCGGTCGGCCATGCCCTCGGGCTGCCGGGTGCCGACGACTCCTGGACCCACCCGCTGCTGCCACCGCTTCCGGCAGGCTCCCGGGGCGGCCGCCACACGACGACGACGGCGGCTGAACTGCGCTGGGCGGCCACGTTTCTGGGCCCCTGGCTCCGCAGGCGTCTGCGCGGCGGTTCGTCCGGCGACGGGCGCACCGCGAAGCGCCCGGAGCTGACCCCGGTCCTCGGCGCCGCGCCCGGGGGCCCCGTCCCGCAGGGCCACCCCCGAGAACGCTGAAGCGACCGCTCCGGGACCGGCCGGTTCCGGGCCGGTGCGGGTGCCGAGAGCGCCGGCCGGTGACACGGCCGCCCGCCGTGTGCCGCGGCTCGCCCCCTCCGTGCGCCCGCGCCGGCCCCGGTGACCGGTGCGGGCGCGAGGCCGCGGCGGAGCCCCGGCCCCGTACCCTGGGCGCATGCGCATGCGCCCCACGCTGAGCTGGACCCCCGCCCAGGACCTGATGCCCGGGACCACCGACCTCGGGCCGGTCGTCGAGGCGCTGCGGGGCGGCCGGGTACTGGTGCTGAGCGGGGCGGGCCTCTCCACGGAGTCGGGCATTCCCGACTACCGGGGCGAGGGCGGCAGCCTGAGCCGGCACACGCCGATGACCTACCAGGACTTCACCGCCGGTGCGCAGGCGCGGCGGCGGTACTGGGCGCGCAGCCATCTCGGCTGGCGGACCTTCGGGCGGGCCCGCCCCAACGCGGGACACCGGGCGGTCGCCGCGTTCGGGCGGCACGGGCTGCTGTCGGGGGTGATCACGCAGAACGTCGACGGGCTGCACCAGGCGGCCGGCAGCGAGGGGGTCGTGGAGCTCCACGGCGCGCTGGGGCGGGTGACCTGTCTGTCCTGCGGCACGTCCAGTGCGCGCGGGGACCTCGCGGTGCGGCTGGAGGAGGCCAACACGGGCTGGGCACCGGTGGCCGCCGCCCTGAACCCGGACGGTGACGCCGACCTCTCCGACGAGCAGGTCGCGGACTTCCGCGTGGTGGACTGCCTGCACTGCGGCGGCGTCCTCAAGCCGGATGTGGTCTTCTTCGGCGAGAACGTCCCGCCCGGCCGGGTGGAGCACTGCGGGCGGCTGGTGGCCGAGGCGGCGTCGGTGCTGGTCCTGGGTTCCTCGCTGACCGTGATGTCGGGGCTTCGGTTCGTGCGGCAGGCGGCCCGGGCAGGCATCCCTGTGCTGATCGTCAACCGGGACGTGACCAGGGGCGACGCCCATGCCGTCACCCGGGTCTCGCTCCCGCTGGGAGCGGCCCTCGGTACCGTGGCGGACCGGCTGGGCATCCCCCTCGGCGACGGGCCGCAGGCCTGAGGCGTCCCCGCACGCCGACCGCGCACCGTGCGCCGCGGGGACCCGCCCCGACGCGCCCGGCCGCCCGGCCTCCCCGGTCCGCCGGTCGGCGGTGGGACCGGGGGCCCGCGGCGGGCTGCGGACCCCGGAGGCGGCGGCCGCACCGTGCCGTCGGACCCGAGCACCGGCCGTCCGGCCCGGGCGGCACCGGGCCGGAGCCGTGCGGTCCGGGCGGCACCGGTCCGGTCCTCAGGTGACGGTGACGCGCAGGACGTAGCGTCTGCCCGCGCTGATGGCCTCGGCCTGTTCGACGAGGTCGGTGTCGGTGAACGCCAGCGCCGACCGCTCCGCCGCCCTCCGGAGCAGCGGGACTATCTCGTCGGCGGACCGTCCTCGGTGGCTGTCCGCGAGCTCGGCGAAGGCCCGCTGGTAGGGCATCGCGTGGGCGCTGGTGCTGTCGGCGAGGAGCCGGTCGAGGTGCCCGCTGCCCACGGTGATGCTGCCCATGACGTCTCCCGTCGCGCCGGGGCGCGGCCTCTCCGCACCCTCGCTCCCGACGGTACGAGCCGCCTCTGACACTCCCCCGCCCGCCGGCGAGCGGGCGGCGCCAAGTCGCGCGCGGGCGGGCAGGGATGATCTGTGCGGCGGAAGAGGGCCCGAGTGCCGTAGAGTCCGGGGCGGACACGCGGCCCGCCGAACTTCACGCGGGCGGCCACGGGTTCCGCGGGCGACGGACTCCGTCCCGAGCCCATCCATCACATGCCGGGACGGACCCGCTCGCCGAGCCGGTCCGCGCCCGCCCTGTGCCCTCGTCGTCGCGCAGGGCCTCCCGGGCGGCGCAACTCCCTCTCACCCCACGGAGAACCACCATGCAGCACCCCGGCCCCGCCGACGATCCGGCGGCAGCCCCGTCCTGGCAGAACCTGTTCCTCGAACCGGCGTTCGCGCCCGGTACGGCCGAGTACGACGGCGGCGCCCACACGGATCCGGTGGACCCGCCCGGCACGGCCGAGCCCGCCTGATCCGACGGCGGCGGGGCCGGGAGGCGCGGGGACTTCCGCGCCCGGGCGGCGTTCCCGCGGGGGCGGTACGTCCGGTGCGGCAGCGCTTCCGCGTCGGACGGGACGTCGGACGGGACGACAGTGCGGGCGCCGTCACGGCGGCTCCGCGGCGGCGCCGGCGGGCTGCCGGAGCGCCAGCACGACATGGACGGTCTTGCCGCCCAGCCGCGGCACCACGGTGATGGCGCCGCCCAGGCCGCGGACGATCTCCAGCCCGAAGCCGCCGCGTTCACCCCCGGTGCCGTGCCGGTGCAGGTCGGGCATCGCCTCGCTGTCGTCGCTGACGGCGATGTCCAGGAGACCGGCGCGGAGGGTGAGGGTCAGCACGCAGGGGCCCTCGGTGTGACGGACGGTGTTGGTCACCAGTTCCGACACGACCGTCACGGCGTCGGCGGCGCTCGCCCCCGCCGCACCCTGTGCGGAGGGCGCGGTGCCGGGAGCGGTCGTCCCGGTTTCGGTGGACGTGTCGGACGCGGTGGACGCGGTGGAAGCGGTGGACGCGGCCAGCCATCGGGCCGTGATGTGGCGGGCGACGGCCGCGCTGTGCAGGCCGCGCGGCAGGTCGACGGCGTGCCTGACGGGGTTCGGTTCGGTCCCGGTGCGGGTGTCTGTGACGGTCATGACGGCTCCCCGAGCACAACTCTTCTGCAAGGACTTCGCCCCCGAGGGCCCCTGCGGATGTGCGATCCGGCGCCGGATGTCCACGGAGCCTCCAGACCTGTGCGCCGCGGCGCCCCCGGGGTGCGGGGCATCGGAGCCGGCCGGCGATGAGTCCCGGCCGCCGTCGGGGTCACCCCTGTATGACACGCATCATCGCCGACATCTCGGTCTCCCTCGACGGCTTCGTCACCGGCCCGGACCCCGGACCGGACAACGGACTGGGCACGGGTGGGGAGGCGTTGCACACCTGGGCGTTCTCCGACGATCCCGAGGACCGCCGGATCCTGCGCGAGGCGACCGCGCGCTCGGGCGCCGTCGTCATGGGCCGCCGCCTGTTCGACGTCGTCGACGGGCCGCACGGCTGGGACGGGACCACGGGCTACGGCGCCGGAGAGGCCGGCACCCCCGCCTTCGTCGTGCTGACGAGCTCCGTGCCGGATTCTGTGCGGCTGACCGGACTCGACTGGACCTTCGTCACCACGGGGCCGGCCGACGCCGTGTCCGCCGCCCGGGCGCGGGCGGAGGCCGCGTCGCAGGACGCGGGCCGGGATCTCGACGTCGTCGTGATGGGCGGCGGCGCCACCGTCGGCTCGGCGCTGCGCGCGGGGCTGCTCGACGGGCTCGCGCTGCACCTGGCCCCCGTGGTGCTGGGCTCCGGGACGCCGTTGTTCACCGGCGGGGCACCGCGTGCACTGGTGCGGCGCGGTGTGACGGCGACACCGACCGCGACGCACCTGGCCTACGACATCCTGTGAGCACCGCGTCCCCGGGCGCCCCCTGGCCCGCTCCACCCGTGCGGGGCCGTGCGGGACTGCGGGGTGTCGTGCGGGACGCCGCGCTCACGAGGCTGCGGGACGCGCCCGTCCGCGGTACCGGGGCCGTACCAGTCCAGGCACAGGACGGTGGCGTCGTCCTGCACGTCGCCGTCGCAGGCATCGGTGACCGCGGCGACCAGGGTGCGCACCACCTCGCGGGGATGCTCGTCGGCGGTGGAGCGCATCAGGTCCCGCAGGTCGACCGCGGCGGCCCGGCGCTCCTGCATCCCGTCGGTGTAGAGCACGAGCCGGTCGCCGGGACGCAGATCGAGGCTCTGCACCCGGTACGCGCCCTGGCCGACGACGCCGAAGGGCAGGTCCACGTCCAGGCGCAGCTCGCCGACCTCGCCCTCGCGCAGCCTCAGCGGCCAGGGGTGCCCCGCGTTGACGAGCCGGGCGCCGCTGCCGTCGAGGGCGATGCGGAGCAACTGGCCGGTGGCGAAGGTCCGCCGGCCGTGGTCGAGGAGCGCCTGATGCGTCTGCCGGGCCTGTTCCGCGAGATCGGTCCCGGCACGGCGGGCGCCCCGGGAGGCGTTGATGAGCAGCGTGGCCATGAGCGAGGCGTCCACGTCGTGGCCCATGGCGTCGGTGACGGACAGGTGCAGGGCGTCGTGGTCGACGCTGTAGTCGTAGGTGTCGCCCGCGATGTCGGCGGCCGGCACCAGGGCGCCGGCGAGAGCGAACGCATCCGCCTCGCACGAGGGTGCGGAGGGCAGCAGCTGGCGCTGGATCTCCGCGGCGAGGCTCACCGAGGTGGTGCGGTTCCCCCAGTGGTAGAGGTCGGTGAACCTGCGGTCGGCGACGATGATGTACGCGAGCGCGTGGGCGGCCTGCTCCACCTGTTCCAGCACGTCCTGGGTGACCTCGGCGAGGAACAGTTCCAGCACGCCGATGGTGTCCCCGCGGTTGGTGACGGGTGCGAGGACCCGCTCCCCCTGGCCGTTCTCCGGTGACAGCACGGGCCTCTGGGTGCGCAGGACCTCGTCGTAGACGCTGCGCCCGGCGAGGGGGACCTGCACGGCATGACGGCCGTGCCGTGACATCGCGTCCTCGCTGACCCTGAGCAGTCGCCGTCCGACCACGTCAACGAAGAGGAACGACACGTATCGCGCACCGAAGCGGTTCCGCAGATTACGCGCCACCACATCGAGGGAGCCCACCGGCGCGGCGTTCTCCGCCGCCGCCAGGACATCGGCCAACCCGATCCGATCACGCAGCACATCGACCTCCTTGAGTTACGGATCCTCCTTCCCAGCGACACGGCGTGCATACAACTCGGGCTTCCGGCACGGGACCTGTGGTACCGCGGCGGGGCGCCGGTCCGGCGCGGCGCCCGTGCGGCCGGGACCGGGGGCGCTGCGGGCGGGCGCGACAGGGCCGGGCGGCGCGGCGCGGCGAAACAGCGGCGCGCGCGGCGATACAGCGGGCGGACGGCGATTCAGCGGGCGCGGCGGATACGGATCGGGCCGCGGGCCCGTTCCGGGTCGACGGCGCGGCCGCCCTGGGTGATCTCCACCTCGCCGGCCGCCACCAGCCGGCGCGCGGCACGGCGGACCGGCTCCATCAGGGAGCGCCAGCCGTCGTCGTCCCCGTCGTACGCGGCCCGCGCGGCGTCCGACGGGCAGACGGTCGCGCCCGGGGCGCGCCCGTCCAGCAGCTCCAGGATGGTGCGCTCCAGGCGGCGGCCGGCCGCCCCTCGGATGTCCGCCACCCCGCCAGTCTCCCACCGCGGCGGTTCGGGCGGCAGCGCGCTCCCGGGGCCGCCGCGTGCGGCACCCGAGCGGCGGCGCGTGACCGGATCGGTCCGCCGGCGGACCCGATGGAGCCTGGTTCCGCCCGCGGGCGGCGGCCCAGGATGGAGCCATGAGCAGAGCACTGATCGTCATCGACGTCCAGGAGTCCTTCCGCGCCCGCCCGCTCTGGGCGGCCACCCACGACCCGCAGGTCGCCGACCGGGTGAACCGGCTGGTCCGCCTCGCCCGCGCCGCGGGCGACCTGGTGGTGTGGGTGCTGCACACCGAACCGGGCAGCGGAGGGGTCTTCGACCCCACGTCCGGCCATGTCCGGCTGATGGCGGAGCTGACGCGGGCGGACGGGGAGCCGCTGATCCACAAGACCTCGCACAACGCGTTCACCACGACCAACCTGCAGCAGGTGCTCACCCGGCACGGTGTCGGTGAGCTCCGTGTCTGCGGCATCCGCACCGAGCAGTGCGTGGAGACCACCGTCCGGGTGGCGAGCGACCTCGGTTACGACGTCACACTCGTGATCGACGCGACGACGACCGACCCCGTAGCACACCGCGACGCCCCCGCCGGCCTGAGTGTGGCGGAACTGCTCGCCGACCCGCGCACCCTCCCCGCCGCGGAGGTCGTCCGGCGCACCGAGTACGCCCTCGCGGGGCGCTTCGCCGCCATCGAGACCGTCGACCGGCTGGAGGCCGCGGCAGGTCTTCCGGCATGATGACCGGATCGTGAGCCGCGTCGTCTTCTTCCTGGTGCCCGGAGTCCATCTGCTGGACCTGGCCGGCCCCGCGCAGGTCTTCTCCACCGCGGCGGACTTCGGTCACCCGTGGACGCTCTGCTACGTCGCCGAACGGACCGAGGTGGCCTCGGCGCAGGGGCTGCCGCTGGTGGCCGGGCTCCGCTGGCCGGAGCTGGGGCCCGACGACCTGATCGTGGTGCCCGGCTGGCGGACGGGCGCCGGCCCGGGGTCTCCCGCCATCGGGGCCGCCTCGCTCCGGATGCTCCGCGACCACCACGCCGCGGGCGGCACGGTGGCCAGCGTCTGCGCCGGGGCCGAGGCACTGGGGCGGGCCGGTCTGCTCGACGGGCGCCGCTGCACCACCCATCACGACGTGCAGGAGGAGCTGGCCCTGCGCCACCCCCGGGCACTCGTCGTCCGCGACGTGCTGTTCACCTCGGACGAGCGCGTGGTCACCTCGGCGGGCATCGCCAGCGGCATCGACCTCGCCCTGCATCTGGTCGCGACCCGCCACGGCCCCGGGGCGGCTGCGCGGGTGGCCCGCGAGATGGTCGTCTACGCGCGCCGGAACGGGCACGAGCCCCAGGCCAGCGCGATGCTCCGCCACCGCGCCCATCTCGACGACACGGTGCACCGCGCCCAGAACCTCATCGACGCCCGCTTCGACCAGCCGCTCCCGCTGTCCGTCCTGGCCTCGGCCGCGGGGGTCAGCGAGCGGACCCTCACCCGTCTCTTCGGCCGTGCCACCGGCCTCACTCCCCTGCGCTACCAGCAGGCCCTCCGCCTCGAACGCGCCGAACACCTCATCGGCCACGGCGCGACGGTGGATTCCGCCGCCCGCGCGGTCGGCTTCGAGGACCCCCGGATGCTGCGGCGGCTCCGCGCCCGTGCCGTGTGAGCCGCACCGCCGGCCGGACGCGCCCGGCGGCGACCCGGCGGGGGCTGCGCCGGCGCTCCCGGGGGGGTATCGGTCCTTCCGGGCGGCGGCGTCAGCGCGGAGCGGGGTCGGCATCGGTGCTCCCGGGCGGCGGCGTCAGCGCGGAGCGGGGTCGGCGCTCCCGGTCCGCCGGCCGGTCGTGGTGCCGCGCGCGTAACGCCCCGGAGTGGTGCCGAGGACGCGCTTGAAGTGCCGGGTGAAATGGGGCTGGTCGTAGAAGCCGAGGTCGGCCGCCACCTCGCCCGGCGGCTGCCCCGCGAGCAGCCGTCCGCGGGCGAGGTCGATGCGCCGCGACATGACGTACTGGTGCGGCGGGATGCCGAACGCCGAGCCGAACGCGCGCACGAGGTGCGCGGGGTGCACGTGGAGCACGGCGGCGAGCTGTACCAGGGTGGTGCCCTCGCACAGCCGCTCGTCGAGCAGGTCGCGCAGGTCGTGGGCGATGCCGCGGCCGCCCGCCGGGGCGGGAGGCGCCGCACCGTGCGACAGGTGGGCGCGCAGCCGGTCGCCGATGAGGGTGAGCCGGCTCTCCGCCTCGAACTCGTCACCCGGTACGGCGAGCGCCGCGTGCAACCGGCCGATACGGGTGCGCAGCAGGGGGTCGGTCAGGTCGGGCCCGTCGACCGCGGGCCCGATGAGCGACTCGTCCAGCAGCGTCGTGTCCAGGTAGACCACCCGCTTGCGGAAGCCCTGGGCGGTGGCGGGCGATCCGTTGTGCGGTACCAGTGGCGGGAGCAGGCTGACGGTGTCGCCCGGGGTGCCGCGCTCGTGGTGGTCCAGTTCGTAGCGGACGACGCCGTCGTCGACGATCAGCAGGGTCCAGGCGTCGTGGACGTGCATGGGGTAGGCGTGCTCGGTGAAGCGGGCGTGCAGGACCTCCCGCACGCCCGGGACCGCCGGGCGCCATGCTCGGACGTCGTCCCGGGATGCCACGTGAAGAACGTACAAGACGGCCGACGGGGCGGACGGGCAGTCTCACGGCATGAGAACGACGACGGAAGCGGCCGGCGCACCGGCCGAGCAGCCTCCCCTCCGCTTCGACACGAAGATCGCCGTCCTGCTGCGCGACGACCTCGAACCCTGGCAGCGTCTGAACGTGACCGCCTTCCTGGTCAGCGGCCTGGGAACGGCCGTGCCCGAGGTGATCGGTGCACCGTACGAGGACGCGGACGGCACGGCGTACCTGCCGATGTTCCGCCAGCCCGTGCTCGTCTTCGAGGGCGGGAAGGAGACGGTGGCCCTCGCGCACGGCCGTGCCCTGTCCCGGTCCCTGGCGACGGCGGTGTTCACCTCGGACCTGTTCGGGACCGGCAACGACCGGGACAACAGGGCCGCGGTGCGGGCCGTGCACGGGGACGCCCTCGACCTGGTGGGCATCGCCGTCCACGGACCGCGCAACGCCGTGGACAAGGTCCTCAAGGGGGCCCGGATGCACCCGTGAGACGGCTCGCGCGGTTCGGCGGCCGGCACGGTGCGGCGTTCCGGCCCCGGCGCCCCCGTCTCCGGCCCGGAGCGCCGCCTCCGGTGGGCGGTACCCGGTGCCGGCGGGCCCGGGCCGCGGCGTAGGGTCGGACGGCCCAGCAGCTGGAACCGTCGGACGGGAGCACGCGTGGACACCGGGGACATCGAGGCGATCGGGACCGGCAGGCTGGTCCTGGAGCCGCTCGCCGTCGCGCACGCGGACGAGATGGCCGGTGTGCTCGGCGATCCGGCGCTCCACGCCTTCATCGGCGGCGCCCCGCTCTCCGCGCGGGATCTGCGGGCACGGTACGAGCGTCTGACGGCGGGCTGCCCCGACCCGGCCGGGACGTGGTGGAACTGGGTGATCCGGCTCCGCGCGGAGGGCTGCCTGGTGGGGACGGTCCAGGCCACGCTCACCGTCTCGGGGTCCGGGAGCACCACGGCCGAGGTGGCCTGGGTGGTCGGGACCCCCTGGCAGGGGCGCGGCATCGCGAGCGAGGCGGCACGCGCACTGGTCGGCCGGCTCCGTGAGCGGGGCGCCGCCGCGGTCCGTGCCCATGTCCACCCGGACCACGCCGCGTCGGCCGCCGTCGCGGCCGCCGCGGGACTCTCCCCCACCGAGCACCGCCACGACGGTGAGGTCCGCTGGGAGACGGGGCCGGTGAGGCCGGGGGCCCGGACCGCCCCCGGCGGCGGGAGCGGTCGGGCATCGGGCCCGGCGGGGCGGGTGCGGCCCGCACCGGAGTGAACCCGGCACGGCGGCCGGGTGCCGGGCGGTCCCGGCCGGCATTCCGCAGGCGGCCGGGTGCCGGGCGGTCTCCGGCCGGTCCCCCGGCGGGCGTTCAGACGGCCGGCCCCGGCCGCTCTCCCGGCCGGCGTTCGGGCGGGCCCTTCAACCGGTGTCCCGCAGGCGGGCGTTCAGGCGGGCGGCCTGGCGTGTGAGGTGGTCCCGTTCGGCGAGGTTGGAGGCCTGCCGGGCGGCCTCCGCGTAGAGCCGGGCCGCCGTGGCGGGGTCGCCGTCGCGTTCGTGGAGGTAGGCGGCGGCCGCGGTGTGGCGCGGCAGGCCGGGGTCGAGTTCCCCGAGGGCGGCGAGGCCCGCGCGGGGACCGTCGGCCTCGCCGACGGCGACCGCGCGGTTGAGGAGCACGACCGGGCTGGCGGTGAGCCGGGCGAGTTCGTCGTACCACTCGACGATCTGCACCCAGTCCGTCTCCTGTGCCGTCGGCGCGTCGGCGTGCAGCGCCGCCACGGCGGCCTGCGCCTGGAACTCGCCCAGCCGGTCGCGGGCGAGCGCCGCCTGGAGGATCGCGACGCCCTCCGCGATCGCCGAGGTGTCCCACCGGCCGCGGTCCTGGTCGGCGAGCGGCACCAGGCTCCCGTCGGGTGCGGTCCGGGCCGCGCGCCGGGCGTGGTGGAGCAGCATCAGGGCGAGCAGCCCCGCCACCTCGGGGTGGTCGACCGCGGACCTGAGCTGACGGGTGAGCCGGATCGCCTCCGCGGAGAGGTCCACGTCGCCGGAGTAGCCCTCGTTGAAGACCAGGTAGAGCACGCGGAGCACGGTGGCGACGTCCCCCGGCCGCTCGAACCGCACGCCGGAGACGGTGCGTTTGGCGCGGCTGATCCGCTGGGCCATGGTCGCCTCGGGGACGAGGTACGCCCGGGCGATCTGACGGGTGGTCAGGCCGCCCACGGCGCGCAGGGTCAGCGCGACGGCGGACGACGGCGTGAGCGACGGGTGGGCGCAGAGGAAGTAGAGCCGCAGCGTGTCGTCCACCGCGGGCGCCGGTCCCGGCGCGGGTTCCTCGTCCACCCGGTCCTCCCGGCGCCGGCGGGCGGCGTCCGAGCGGGTCGCGTCGAGGAACCGGCGCCAGGCCACCGTGACCAGCCAGCCCTTGGGGTCGCGCGGGGGGTCCGCCGGCCAGACGCGCACGGCTTCGAGCAGCGCGTCCTGGACGGCGTCCTCGGCCGCCGCGAAGTCGGCTCCGCGGCGGACGAGGACGGCGAGGACCCCGGGCGTGAGGCTCCGCAGCAGTGCCTCGTCCATCGCAGGGGTCACTCCGTGACCGTGGGGGGTGCGGTCAGGAACGGGCGCAGCTCCAGCCACTCGTGGATCGGCCGGCCTCCGGCGCCCGGGGCCGCCGACAGCTCCCCGGCCAGCTCGACGGCGCGCTCGTGGCTGTCCACGTCGATCACCATCCAGCCGGCGATGACGTCCTTGGTCTCCGCGAACGGCCCGTCGGTGACCGGCGGCCGCCCCTCTCCGTCGTACCGCACCCACGAGCCCTCGGGCGCGAGGGCCTGGGCGTCGACGAACTCGCCGGACGTCTCGAGCCGGGCCGCGAAGTCGTGCATGAACTGCACGTGCGCGGAGATCTCCTCCGGGGTCCACCGGTCCATCGGGACGTCGTTCACCGGGGCCGGAGCGCCGCGGTAGTGCTTGAGAAGCAGGTACTTGGCCATGGTGTCTCTCCTCGTGCTCGTGCGGCCCATTGTGGCCGCCTCCACCCCTGGGACGGAGCAGGCCGCAGGTTCTCGACACCGCCGGCGGACTTATCTGCGGTGTCCGCGTCTCAGGGGCGGGCGAGCAGGGCCGGCATCGGCGTTTCGGCCACCGCCGCTCGATGCCGTGAGCTGGCAGGACACGGTTCGGAGCACCGAACGGGCGCGTGCCCGTACCGGCTTCGCGGCTCGCACGCTGTCCGAAAGACGTGTGTTCGACCGGCGGGCCGTCGTCGTTGACAGGGCACAGCGTCAGCTCTGCACCGAGCGTCAGCTCAGCACCGTCTGCACCGGAGGCCGCCATGCACCCTCTGCCGCCCCGACCGGCACGCCGCCCCGGCACGCGTCGCCTCGCTGCGCCTCCCGCGCCTCCGGCGCGCGCTGCCCGGCGGCTCCGCGGGGCGCCGGAGGCGCGGTGAGCTCCGTGGAGCGGCACCGGGTGCCGCTGGACGTGCACCTGCTGGCGGTCCGCGCCGGGGACACGGGGCGGGAGGTGCTGCTGTCCCGGCGGGCGGGCGACGTCTACGCGTCCGGCATGTGGCACGCACCGTCGGGTCACGTCGACGGGGCGCACGAGGACGTCGTGGCGGCCGCAGTCCGCGAGACGGCGGAGGAGACCGGCCTGGTCGTGGCCGGCGGCGACCTGTGCGCCGCGGTCACGGTGCACCACCGGGGGCCGTCCGGCCGGGCGCGGGTCGGCTTCTTCTTCGAGGTCACGCGCTGGACCGGGACGCCGCGGGTGCGGGAACCGCACGTGTGCGACGCGATGGGGTGGTTCCCGCTGGACGCGCTCCCGGAGCCGATGGTCGCGTACTGCCGCGCCGGGATCGACGCGTACCGGGCCGGCGGCGGCGTCGCCCTGCACTTCATGGAGCCCGGGGACCCTGTCGCCCACGACCCGGCACTCGACCGGCTCCGCGTCCTTCCGTCGGCGGCCCCCGGCACGGGGTGGTCGTCCGGCCCGCCGCCGTCCTCCGCCCGCTCCCTCGTCCCCCACCCGCAAGGAGATCTCTCGCCGTGACGCACGACGCCGGCACCCCGACCGCCCACGGACCGGTCCTGGACGGCTGGCTCCCGCCCGAGGAGTACGCGGCGACCCTGCCGAAGGCCTCCATCTTCGGTTCGCTGTTCTTCACCGACGAGGACGACCGTCCGGTCCACCTGCGCGCCGTCTACGGCACGCACACGTGGCAGTGGCCGGGCGGGACGGCCGACCCGGGTGAGAGGCCGTGGGAGACGGCCGTCCGGGAGACCGCGGAGGAGACCGGCATCCGTGTGTCCGGTCCCCCGCGGCTGCTGGCCGCCGTGTTCGGCCTGCCCGGCAGCGGCTGGCCGCTGGCGACCGCGGGATTCGTCTTCGACGGCGGACGGCTCACCGACCGCCAGATCGCGGACATCGTCCTCGATCCGGCGGAGCACGACGAGGTCCGCGTGCTGCCCCTGGAGGCCTGGCGCCCGCTCATGACCGACCGGGACTTCGCACGGCTCCGCGCGGTCCAGGACGCCCGCCGGACCGGGACACCGGCGTACTTCGACACCTGGGACTGGGACGAGTGAACCCGCGGCGCCCCACAGGCGCCGCCCGCAACGCCGGCGACCGGGCACCGCAGACCGGGAGCGCCACGCCTTGAGCCGCGAGAGACGGGCTTCGGGAGGCGGGCGGCCGACCGCGGCCGGCCGCTCCCCGGGGGGCTGTGCGCGGCACCGGCGCACCGGCCGGAGACCGCGTCATCCGTGGATGCCGAGGCCGGTGTCCGCGCGGCAGTGCGAGCACGCCTCGACGCCTTCGGCCACGGCACGGGCGGCCGCGTCGCGGGACACGCCGCGCACCCGCTTGCCGGCCATGTGGCAGCCGCCCGTGTGCACGTAGAGCGCCCGGTGCCCCTCGCCGATGCCCGTCTCGATCAGCCACTCCGCTGCCGGCGGGCGGGTCCTCTCGCCGCGGCGGCGTTCGCGCTCCCGGCGCTCCTCGTCGGCGATGCGCTCGCGGACCCGGGCCAGCGCCAGCGCCAGCCACGTCTCCAGCGTGCGCAGACGCGGCAGGTCCGGGGGCAGGTCCGACATGACGGGACCGCGGATCAGGCGACGACGCCGACGTCGACCCGCGGCGTCGAGGTGGTCCGCGTGGCCGCCTTCAGAGCCATGCGCGCGTCGACCAGCGCCTCGCCCGTGAACGCCGCCCAGTACGGGTGGGTCGCCACGGCGGCGGAGAGGTCGAGGCACTCCGCGCGCAGCCGGGCGACGACGGCGCGCTGTTCACCGGTCCAGCCGGGCGAGGGTTCACGGCCGCCGGTCACCGCTCCGGTGTGCGGATGCTCGTCGCCGGGGCGGCCGTCCAGCGGCTCCACGGACCACGGCAGCGACCTGAGGAGGGCGGAGAGCTCGGCCGTCGCCTGGTGCAGTCGCGTCTGGGCGGCGCGGAGGTCGTCGGGCATGTCGATTCCGGTCATGCTCGAATCATACGTCTGTTCGATTTTGTGCGTCACGTGCGACCCGCCCGTCCCGCACCTGTTCCTCCGCGGCGGAACAGGTCCCGTCCACGGACGCCCCCGGCCCCTGCGGACGCGGCGTACCGGGCCCGGACGCCGCGGGACAGCTCCGGTCCGAACCGGTAACGTCGCCGCCGCGCAGAGCAGGCACGGCACACGGGGAAGCGGGGGCACGCATGCACGTCCTGGAGGCGGGGGATCCGCGCCGGATGGGGGACTTCGCGCTGGTCGGCAGGCTCGGCGCCGGCGGCATGGGCCAGGTCTTCCTGGGGCGCTCGGGCGACGGCCGGACCGCCGCGGTGAAGGTGGTGCGCGCGGAACTGGCCGAGGATCCCGAGTTCCGGGCCAGGTTCCGCCAGGAGGTCGCCGCGCTCCACCGGGTGGGCGGCGAATGGACCGCGCGGGTGCTCGGCTCCGACACCGAGGCCGCCGCGCCCTGGGTGGCCACCGAGTACGTGCCGGGGCCCTCGCTGCAGCAGGTCGTCGGCGCGGGCTACGGGCCGCTGCCCGAGGCCACGCTGCACGCACTGGCCGGGCGGCTGTCGCGGGCCCTCGGCGCCGTCCACGGGGCGGGGCTGGTGCACCGCGACCTCAAGCCCTCGAACATCCTGCTGACCGTGGACGGCCCGCGGATCATCGACTTCGGCATCGCCCGGGCCCTCGACACCGTGGCGGGCGGCCTGCGCACCTCCACCGGAGTCGTCCTCGGCTCACCCGGCTTCATGGCGCCGGAACAGGTGCGGGGACAGCGGGTGACCCCGGCGGCGGACGTCTTCAGTCTCGGTTCCGTCCTGGTGTACGCGGCGACGGGGCGGCTGCCCTTCGGCTCGGCCGAACTGGGTCTGCACGCGCTGATGTTCCGCATCGCCGAGGAGGAGCCGGACCTCACCGGGGTGCCGCCCGCGCTGACGGGACTCGTCGCCGCGTGTCTCGCCAAGGACGCGTCGCTGCGGCCCACGGCCGGGCAGATCGCCGCCGCTGTCCGCACCGACACGGCCGGGCCGTGGCTGCCGGCGGAACTGCTGGCCGATCTCGGCCGGCTGGCCGCCCGGATGCTCTCCGCGCAGACACCTCCGCCGGAGCCGGCACGGGGACCGGAGCCGGAGCCGGACGCCGCTTCCGCGTCCGCGCCGGCTTCCACGCCCGCAGCACGGTCCGGACGGCGCCGGCTGCGGTGGCGGCCGTTCGTCGCCGGGGCCGCCGCCCTCGTCGCGGTGGCCGCCGGCACCGCGCTGGCGCTTCGGGGCGACAGGGGCGGGGATGCGCCCGCGGACGGCTCCCCGTCGGCGTCGCAGGACGGCGAACGGAGGGTGCCCGAGGAGTTCACGGGCGCCTGGGAGGGCGTGGTCGAGGGCGATCCCGAGATGCCGAAGCGCGTGCTGCGGCTGGAGGTGACGGCCGGCGGGCAGGGTTCCGCGGTCGCCTCGTACATCGACACCGCAGGCGACCGGCAGTGCGCAGGACGCGCCGACCTGGTCTCCGCGGGCGCCGGGACGCTGGTCGTCGGCGGCGGCAGGGTGACCGCGCAGATGCCGAAGGGCGGGTGCGGACCGCTGGCGCGGCAGACCCTCACGGCCCGCTCGCCGTCCGTGCTGACCTGGGAGTCCGGTGGCCTGACCGCCGACCTCCACCGGTCCGTCGGCGGGCGGGAGGCGGTGCCGGCGGCGTACGTCGGCGTCTGGGTGCCCGCCAACGAGCTGTACCGCGAGCAGGAGATGATCCGGATCACGCAGGGCCCGGCCGGCGGCCGGCTGGTGCGTCACGCGGCCGAGGCGGGCATGGAGGACGGGTCCGAGGCGTACTGCGAGAGCAGTCACGTCGTCGGCGCCGTGTCCCCCGTCCTCGCCCTCGGCCCGGGTACGTACACCGCGGAGTCGGCCGAGGAGTGCCGCCAGGACGACGCCGTCTTCCTGACCGTCGCCGGCAACGGCCGCATGCTCCTCTACAGCATGGCCGCGGACGCGGAACCCGCGGAGTACGTGCGCAAGTCGTGACCGGTGCGGGGATCGCGGCGGGGCCTGCGGCCGCTCGTCAGGACGCGCCGGCCACCAGGAACGTCTCGTCCTCGTAGCACCAGGCCCACGACTCGTCCGGGGCGAGGGAGACGGCGACGGGGTGGCCGGCCGACGCGTAGTGGGCGTACGCGTGGCGGCCCCGGGAGCTGTCGCAGCATCCGACGTGGCCGCACGTGGTGCACCGGCGCAGGCGTACCCGGCCGGGGTCGCCGGGCGGGCAGTCCTCGCACTCGTCCGGGTGCGGGGGCGGCGGCACGGTGACGTCCGGCGCATGCGCGCACCGCCGGCCCTCGGGGCGCCCGCCGTCGTGAGCCGGGTGCCACCCGGCGGACGGCGTGCCCGGTCCCGGTGCGTCGGGAGAAGGGGCCGCGGTCTGGCTCGGCTCGGTGGGGTGCACGGCGGGGCGCTCCTCGAAGACGGTGACGGGCAGCGGTCCGCGTTCCGGCCGGGACGGGACATCCGGCTTTCTCCCCGCGTGGTGGCAGCGGATGCACCGGAAATCCCGGAAGGCGCACGGCGGATTCCACGGGCCCGATCCGCCGGTCCCTGAATCCGGTCCCGGTCCGGTCCTCGAATCCGCTTCCGGTTCGACGCCGGCGGCTCTCCCGCTCCCGGAGCCGCCGGCGGCCACAGCCACGCGTTTCCCGTCACATTCCCGGCGGACCTCCGCGGCGCCCCCGGCGCGGGGCGGCACCGTACGGAATTCCCCTCGATTGCGTCAATCACCGCGGGGCAGACGCACGGTGACGGAACAAAGGACACAGGGAGGACCGCGATGACACACGGAACGTCCGCCGCCCGGGCGGGAACCAACGGTCTGGCCGTGGCGAGCCTGGTCTGCGGCATCGTCGGGCTGCTCTTCTTCAACGTGATCCTGGGCCCGCTGGCGATCGTGCTCGGCGCCGTGGCCCTGCGCGGGTCCCCGGCCGGCGGCGCCTCCATGGCGAAGGCCGGGATAGCGCTCGGAATCGTGGATCTCGTGATATTCACGGTCTTGCTCGTGGCCGCTTCCTCCAGCGGCGGATTCAGCTGGTACGCGGGCGGCTGATCTGTTCGACGGAGTCGATTTCCCTCCGGGTCGCCGGCCGCCGTCGCGGCGGTCGGCGACCTTTTCGTTCGAGACACGGGAGACATGTGATGAGCACCTATGTGATCACCATTCCGGGCACGTTCCTCACACCGCCGGCG
This sequence comes from Streptomyces genisteinicus, assembly GCF_014489615.1. Lineage (GTDB taxonomy): Bacteria > Actinomycetota > Actinomycetes > Streptomycetales > Streptomycetaceae > Streptomyces > Streptomyces genisteinicus. Next base: position 7,549,013 of record NZ_CP060825.1, on the reverse strand, counting down.
GCGGAGGTGCAGGCGGCGGTGGAACGCGAACTGCGGCCCGCCGACCCCCGGCAGACCTCCCTCGGACGCCGGGAGGACCTGCGCATCCTGACGGTCAACGAGAACGACACCTTCACGGTGCGCCTGGAGGTCGAGGCGGCCGACAGCGACGAGGCGGAGGACACCGCCCGCCGGACGGTCGCGTCGGCCCTGACGGCCGTCGGGGTGACCGCCGACGAGGCGCCGCTCGGCCCGGCGGTGGTGACCGGCATCGAGGTGTGACCGGCGGTCTCCCCGTGAGCGGCGAGGTGTGACCGGCGGTCTCCCCGTGAGCGGCGTCGGCACGCGGGGGGCGTCCCTCCCCCGGTGGGTGCCCCTGACGAGGGGCCGGCCCGCCGCGCGTCAGGGGCACCCGCTCCGGCCTGCGCTTCACGCTCCGTGCCCGGTGCCGCGTGGCGGGCGCCCCGGAGGCGGCGGAGACTGGCCGGGGACGGGGCCGTCCGCAGGGACGGCGGTGACCGGTCCTCTCCTGCCGCCGCACGGCCGCGGCGGGGCCGGGCGCACGGACCGTCCGGAGAGGTGTCGAGGCGATGGGCGACTACGCGGACCTTCCCGGTGTGAGGACCTGGTACGAGAGCGAGGGGTCCGGCGATCCGCTGGTCCTGCTGCACGGCGGCTTCTGCACCAACGACGCCTGGGGCGCGCAGCGCGCCGATCTCGCCGCGGTCCATCGCGTGCTCCTTCCCGAGCGGCGCGCCCACGGCCACACCCCCGACGTCCCGGGGCCGCTGTCCTACCGGGACATGGCGGACGACACGGTGGCGTTCGTGGAGTCCGTCGTCCGCGAACCGGCCCACCTCGTCGGGTGGAGCGACGGCGGTGTCGTGGCGCTGCTCGTGGCCGCGGCCCGGCCCGACCTGGTGCGCAGGGTCGTGGTCATCGGCGCCAACTTCCGCCCGGGTCCCGAGTGTTTCACCGAGCCCGGAATGCTCGACACGATGACGGCCGACGGTCCCGATCTCGCCTTCTTCCGTGAGCTGTACGAGCCCGTGTCACCGGACGGCGCCGGACACTGGCCGGTGGTGGCGGCGAAGGTGCTGGACATGTGGCGCACCCAGCCGGAGATCGCCGCGGACGAACTGGCGCGGATCGCGGCGCCGGTGCTCGTCATGGTGGGCGACGACGACCTGATGACACTGGAGCACACCGCGTCGCTGTACCGCGGGCTGCCGGACGCCCGGCTGGCCGTCGTCCCGGGCGCGTCCCATCTGGTGCCGCTGGAGCGGCCCGACCTGGTGAACCGCCTCGTCCTGGAGCACCTGGCACAAGGCGCCGTCGAGACGATGATGCCCGTGCTGCGGGCGCGGCGGCCGGAAGGCGCCGGTGGCGAACAGGCGGCCTGAGCTCCGGCCGGCCCGGTGTGCTGTCAGGGCCCCGTGCTGCGGGGCGGGTCCCCCGGCCCCGCAGCACCGGGCCGGGCCCGCGGGTCCCGGCCGCCCGGTGGCGGCCCCGGGGCGTCCCGCCTGCGGCGCTCCTGGCGGCCGAGCACGACCTTCACCGGGAACAGCGCGAGCCAGCACCACATCGCCGCGTGCGGTGCGAGGAAGGCCAACGGCACGGACGCGCCGAACACGACGACGGTCGCGGCCAGGTCCGCCGCCGTGTCGCGCCACTCCCCCACGTCCGTGATGCCGTGCCTGACCCTCAGCAGGGCGAACATCGCGAGGTGCAGCAGGTCGACGAGGCAGATCATGGCCGCGTACGCGGCCACCGCCACCGGTTCCCGGGCGCCGTACTCGGCGAGCATGGCCGTGGGGAAGGGGACGAGCGCGATGACGCCGAGCACGGCGAGCGCCAGGTACTGGGGGATTCCCCCGGTCGTCGCGGACATGAGCAGGAGCCGGCGCTGGTCACGCCAGAAGATGGACACGATGAGGAAGCTGAGCGCGTAGGCGGCGAGTTGGGGCAGCGTCTCGCGCAGGGCTTCGTCGAACTCTGCGGACCCGAGGTCCGGCGGGACGCGGACGTCGAGGGCGAGCAGCGTCATGGCGATGGCGAAGATGCCGTCGGACAGGGTGATCAGACGGTCCGGGCGCGCTGCCGGGGAGCTTCCGGTACTCACCCGGCCACCCTCGTGGCCCGGCGGTGCGGCACCTCGGATTGCTCCGACTGCGGGCAAGCCGCCCCGGCGGGCGCGTGCGCCGTACGCGGCCGGGGCACCCGGCGCACGCGTGGGACGTCCGGTCAGACCGCCGGGAGCGGGTCGGACGGCGGCACGGACCCGGTGGTCAGCGCACGGGCGGCGGCGAGCTCGTCCCGGGCTGCCTGCTCCGCCGCTTCGAGATAGGCGTAGGCGTCCGCCCCGATCGGGACGCGCAGCGGCGTCGGCCCGGTGGCCGTGACGACGGCGAGCACCTGTTCGGCGAAGTCCCCGGGCCGTCCGGTGGCGGCGTCGTGGGCCATCCCGCGGACCCCGGCGAGGGTGGCGGCGGTCGACCCGGTGTACGCGGGCAGCCGGCGGGCCGATTCGGTGAGCGAGGTCCCGTAGCGGGTGGCGAAGCCGCCCGGTTCGAGCACGGTCACGCGGATGCCCAGCGGGGACACCTCCGCGGCCAGGGCCTGACTCATGCCCTCCAGGGCGTACTTGCCGGCGACGTACGCGCTCAGGCCGGGGAAGGCCATGCGGCCCGCGAGGGAGGAGACGTTGACGATGTGCCCGTGCCCCTGAGCGCGCATCAGCGGCAGGACCAGGCGCGCCAGCCGCCAGGGGCCCACCACCAGGGTCTCCAGCTGGTCGCGGATCTCGGCGTCGCCGACCTCCTCGGCCGCGCCGAACAGGCCGGCCCCCGCGTTGTTCACCAGGACGTCCACGCCGCCGAGTTGCTCGACGGCGGTGCGGACGGCCCGCTCGCACTGCGCGGGGTCGCGCAGTTCCAGTGGCACCGGGTGGAGCCGGCCGGGCCAGTCGGCCGTGTGCGGCTCCAGGTCGGCGACCCGGCGCGCGGTGACCACCGCGACGTCGCCGCGGCGGGCCACGGCCGCGGCCAGCGCCGCCCCGAGGCCCGAGGAACATCCGGTGATCAGCCAGCGTCGCACCATCGAGATCCCCCTACCGTCCCGCGGAACACCCGGCGGACCGCACCGCCCGAAGGCATCCGCCCGGCTGCTCATGGTCGGGTACCGGCCGCCCCGGCGACCATCCCCCTGCCGGGGGCGCGAAGGCGCACCGGGCGCACGAACCTGCGCTCCGCCGAGCCCGCGTGCGCCGTCGTGGACGACGGACCGTGCGGCGGCGCGGCCTGGGGCCGGGACGGGTACCCGTGGCGGGACCGGGACGGGAACGGGGAAGGGGCGAAGCGACGCGTGCGCCCACCGGGGAGACCGGCGGCCCCGTGGCGGCGTGCGCTTCTCCGGCGGGAGGGTCCACGATGGGGCGATGCACACGGCAACTCCCACCATCCGACGCTCCGCGCCGCTGCGCCGGCCCGGTGTCCGGCGGCCGCGCCCGCGGCCGCCCGAGCGCGGGTCGCGTCCCCCGGGCCCGGCCGGCGCACCGCCGGGGCTCCGTCGCCACCTGCGGTACGCGCGGCACCCGCCGGCGACACGTGCCCGCAAGGTGCCGGCATGACCACGGTGCCCGGCGTCGACACCCGGGGGATGGTCCACTGCGAGACGACGGCACTGGACGTCCTGCTGCGTCACGAGGGCATCGAGCTGTCCGAACCGATGCTCTTCGGCCTCGGGTCCGGTCTGTCGTTCGTCTACTGGGACGCCCGGAACATGGACTTCCCGTTCCTCGGCGGCCGGGTCAGACCGTTCGAACTCACGCGGAACCTGGCCGCCGCACTCGGGCTGGAACTCACCGTCGAGGAGACCTCCTCGCCCCGCAGGGCATGGGCGAACGTGACCGCCGCCGTCGACGCGGGCCGGCCCGTCGGACTCCAGCTCGACAGCTACCACCTGCCGTACTTCGCCTCGAAAGTGCACTTCGGGGGCCATGTCGTCGCCCTCTACGGCTACGACGAAAGCACCGCGTACCTCGTCGACACCGCCCAGCAGGGCGGCGCGGTGACCACCGGTCTGACGGACCTGGCGGCGGCCCGGGCGGCACGCGGCCCCATGACGGCCAGGCACCGGTCGTTCACCGTCGGCGTGCCCCGCGACGCACCCGAACCCCGCAGCAGGATCGTGCCCGCCGTGACCGCCTGTGCCGACGCCTTCCTGCATCCGCCCATCGCCAACCTCGGGCACCGGGGCATCGGGAAGGCGTCCGCGATGGTGCCCACCTGGCAGCGGCGCGCCGCCGACCCGGGCCGGGACCTGCGGCAGGCGGCCCTCCTCATGGAGCGGGGCGGGACCGGCGGCGCGCTGTTCCGCAACCTGTACCGCGACTTCCTCGCCGAGTGCACGGGGCTGATCGACAGCCGCCGCCTGCGCACCGGCCTGGCGCTCTACACGGAGGCGGCGGCGCTGTGGACGCGGACGGCGGAGCTGATCGGCGAGGCCGGTGAGACCGGCGACGAGCAGTGCCTCGTGCGGGCGGGCGGCATCCTCGGGGATCTGTCCCGCGTGGAGCGCGAGGCCATGGAGGCGCTGAGCCGCCTCGGCGGCGAGGTGTCCCGCGCGGCACGCCCCTGACTCCCGGGTGACGGGTCGTCAGGGGCGGTGCCGGCGGCGGCGTCGAGGGCGCCGCGCATCGGACCCGCCGGACGGCGGGGTGTCCGGGACCGGCCGGCCCCCCGCCCCCGGGTCTTCCGCGGCCGGTCCGGAGCGTCAGGAGGGGTTGTCGCCGTGCGTCAGGGTCTCCCAGGCGACGAACAGGTTGTTGGTGCCCATCGGACGCCCGGCACGGGTGTAGGCCTCGGTGTTGGTCATGGCGTGGCCGAGCCGGTTGTGCAGCGCGTTGTAGCCGACCTCGCTCACCGGGCCGAGGCCCCGCTTCACGGTGCCGCCGCACAGCCAGGAGGGCGGCGCGGTGCGTTCGTACGTGGCGTGGAGGCCGAGGGCGTGCCGGATCCGTTCGCCGAACTCCGGGTAGAGGTCCTGGCCCTGGATGCGGGAGGTCTCGGCGACCTGGGCCATGGCGGCGATGCCGTAGCCGGTGTGGGTGAAGTCCCGGCAGGTCTCCTGGCTGAGTCCGTTCACGAAGGTGGTCTGCCCGTGCCAGTAGCCGATGATCTCGTCGCGGGTGTCGCGGCCGTCGCCGGGTTTCGTGCGGGGCAGCGCGCCGTCGGACGTCAGGTAGACGAAGGCGGGGACGCGGGCCCGGTAGAGGGAGACCGCGCGGTCGTAGATCGCCTTGTCGTCCAGGAAGACGCCGATGCCCATGAGGGCCTGGGTCATGCTCAGCTCCCAGTTCCCGTTGGAGTTCGAACCGCCCCGTATCTCGGGGTAGTAGACGTCGCGCAGCATGGCGGCGAAGCGGCCGGCGTTCGGCCAGTCCCCGTGGACGTGCTTGATGATCTCGGCGGCCTTGGGCCAGGAGCTCGCCGCCCAGGCGGTCTGGAGCGGCGCGTTGCTGTTGGTGTGGTCCCGGATCGTGGCCGACCAGGCGTCCATGATCTGGATCGCCTTGGCGGCGTGGGCGTCGTCACGGGTGACGTACCAGGCCAGGGCGTGGGTCCAGGCCGCGATCGCGTCCTCGCGCTCGTCCCTGCAGCCGTTGTCGGGGTTGGAGTAGGAGCCGCACTCGACGATTGCACGCGGGTGGGGGGTGTACGAGAGGGAGGCGTACGGCGAGTTCATCATCTGGTTCCAGGCCGCGGCCTGGGGTGCGGCGCCGGCGGCGACCCGGGCCCGCACGGTGTCCAGCTGGGCGCGGCCGAGACCGACACCGGGGTGGGTGAACACGGCGGGCGCGGCCTGCGCGGCGGGCACGGCGGCGGCGCCCGCGGGCCCGGCGTCCGGGAGGTGACCGTCCGCCCGGGCCGGTGAGACGAGGGCGCCGGCCAGCAGCGCGCCGGCAGCGGCGAGGAGGCCGGTCCTGAGGGCTGTGTGTCGCATGGGGGGTGATGCCTTTCCGTCGACGGCGGAGGCGTTCTCATATGTGAACCACTCTTGCCAATGTGAATTCACGAGGTGTCAGGAAGGTAGCCATGAGCCCGTGTCGCGTCAAGGTCTGGACCAGAGCCGCAGAGGGAGCCGCCGGGAGCCGAACGACAGAACGGGCGTTCACATGAGTGAACGCCCGTTGGCGGAAGGCATGCGACCGCCGGGGACCGGCGCCGCTTCCGGCACCCCCGGCCCACCGTGCGCGGCGCTGCGGGGCGGGGGCGCCGGGAGTGCTACTCGAAGAACTTCAGGCTCCACCCCGTGTCGTTGTTCGGCCCGGGGACGTTCGCGCGGCTGTAGGTCGTGTTCCCCCACCAGGTGAAGGAACCGGTGTACCAGTAGCGGTTCTCCCACGCGTACGGGGTGCCCTTGGGGACCGCGTGGAACATCGACGGGAAGGTCGGCCCGGCCGGGGGGCTGGTGGCGATGTCCCCGTCGAGCAGGACGAAGGTGTGGTGCCCGGGACCGTTCACATGCAGGGTCGGGTCCCAGCCGCGCATCATGGTGGCGCGGTTCGAACCGAACAGGCAGCCGTTGGACTTGTACCAGTCCCAGACGTGCGTCGGATCGCCGCCCGCGCGCAGGCGCAGGTCGGCGAGGCAGTACTGGTCGCTCCAGCTGCCGTTGGCCGAGTACGCGATGTGGAGCTGTCCGTTCGGATCCTTGATGGGCTCGGGCCCCTCGTTGATGAACGGGTTGCCGACCACCCGCTCCCAGCTCTCCCTCGGTTGCGAGATGACGTACCGCGGTCCGGTGGGCGTGGTCGGGCTGCTCATCCGGGCGATGTAGAGGTTCTGCTCCACGTTCGTGTCGCCGGCCCAGCCCGACCAGACGAACCAGCGCTGCCCGTTGAAGGTGAACAGGGTGCCGTCGATGGCCCACTTGTCGTCGGGCAGCGCGAGTTTCGACTCCGCGGTCCAGCCGCTGTCCGGAGAACCCGAGCTGATTACGTACATCCGGTGGGCCGCGCCGCGCCCCGCCGCGAAGTAGATGTAGTACCGGCCGCCGTCACGGACGATCTCCGGTGCCCACACCTCGCCCAGCCCCCGGGTGTCCGCCCAGACCTGCCGGGCGGGAGCCGAGGCGAGGCCCGCCGTCGACGAGGCCTGGCGCACGGCGATGCCGCCGCCGGTCGACTGGACGGAGATGTACGTGCCGCCGACGCGGAGCACGCTGGGGTCGGCGGCACGGAGGGCCGTCTGGTCGGCGGCCACCGGCGGGGCCGACGACAGGGACATCACCGCGGCGAGAGCGGCCGCGGCAAGGGCCGCGGCGCGGGTGCGGGCGCGGTTACGTGCACCGGTTCGCGGGCGGATGTGCCCGCGGAGTCGCGTGCCGGTTGGTGTGCGGAGGGGATCCACAGGTCGCTCCCTGGTCGTCCGCCGCCCGTAGGGGCGGGGACGCCGGACGGGCGGAGGCCGCCGGCCGGCGCCGCTGGTGGGGGGAAAGGGGGATTTACATCGATGGAATCGAGCGTTCCAGCATCATGACGTGCACTCGTCATGTCAAGAGTCCGGCGGCGCGGCACCCGCACGGAGGGCGGGCCGCAGGAGACGCCCGGGCGGCCGGCGGGTGCGCGGCACCGGATATCCTGCCTCGTCCTTCACCTGCCAGAAGAGGTCTCGACGATGAGCGGCACCGCATCCCCCTTCCCCGAGCGCATGGAGCTGACCGGCCGGGGCCTGGTACTGCGCGACTGGACGGAGGGCGACCTCGACGCGATGCCCGCGCTCTTCGACCACCCCGACATCGCGCACTGGACGCCGATCGTCTCGCCGTTCGACGCGGACGCCGCCCGCGCCCGCCTCGCGCGGGCCCGCGCACTGCGCGCGGAGGGCACGGCGATCCTGCTCGCGATCACCACCGACGGGGGCGCCCCGCTCGGCGAGGTGATGCTCCGGCGTTCCCCCGAGGGCACCGAACTCGGCTACGCCGTCGGCCCCGCGCACCGCGGCAGGGGACTCGCGGCACGCGCGGTGCACGTCATGGCCGGCTACGCCTTCGCCGAACTCGGGGCGGAGCGGGTCATCCTGGAACTGGAGGCCGAGAACGACGCCAGCGTCGCCGTGGCCACCAGGGCGGGGTTCACCCTGCTCGACGTGCCGCTCATCACCGGCCAGGAGAAGGGGCGTCCGTTCGCCCTCCAGACATGGGGCCTCGCGCGCCCCTGAACCGGCCCACCCGCCGGGAGCCGCATCCGGACCGGGGACGTCGACCGGGCCGGAAGCCCCGTCCGCACAGGAGACCTCGACCGCACAGGGGACGTTGGCCGCACAGGGAACCTCGACCGCGCAGGGAGCCCCGTCCCGGCAAGGAGCCCCGTTCCCGCAACGAGCCGCGTCCGCAACGGGAACCCCCGTCCGCACGGGGACCTCGGCCCCGCCGGAAACCACCGCCGCACAGAAAGCCCCGCTCGGGGCGCGCCGCCCGGCCCGTCGGCCGGCCGTCCCTCCGCGCACGGCCGGCCGACGGGCGCGGACGGCCGACCCGCGTCGGAGCGCGGCCGGCCCGCGGCCGTCACTCCCGTCCGCCCGACCGCCCCGCGGGCACCGCCGCCGGCCGCCCCGCCGGTCCCCGGGCGACTGCGCGCACCGGTGCGCGGGGGACGTGGACGCCATGAGCCCTCCTGAGTGCCGTGACCCGGCCGGATGTCAGAGGCGGGCGGCAGCGGCCGCGCAGGAGCGCGCCCTGCCGCCCCTGCGAACCCTGCCGCCCGCACGATCATCGCACCTCTGCGACCTGCATGGACCACGAAGATGAGGTGAAAGCCCACATTGGCCGCTTTCTCACCTGCGTCACTTTTCGCGCCGTAACGTTCCTTGGCCCGTCCCCCACCGCCGGTCCGCCGTCCGCGGCGCCCGCCCGGTCTCCGCTCTGGCCAAAAGCCGCCCGTTCCGCATGCCCGTCCCCCGAGGGGCCGGGTGAACACGCCGCGCGCCCCGCGGGGTTGTGGTGATCTCTTCCGTTCCCCGCCCCGGTGCGT